>NZ_PYOB01000020.1:0-73822 GCF_003026165.1 Photobacterium sp. GB-1
TGGTGATAACATCGCTATGACTGTTACTCTAATCGCACCTATCGCGATGGACGAAGGTCTACGTTTTGCTATCCGTGAAGGTGGCCGTACAGTTGGTGCTGGTGTTGTTGCAACTATCATTGCATAAGTTACGACGACTTCGTTGAATTTAATTTGACGACAGCGCACAAAAAAGGGCATCATTTGATGCCCTTTTTCTACACTTTAATACAAAAATGCATGTTTTTTGTTCAAGTGATAGAGATAAATTTTCGTAAGATGAAGTTTTTTATTAATGTTATTAAAGGCTTACCCCTTTTTCTTCATCCATGGCCTCGCTATAGCGGGGTTATTTTCGTCTAAATAAAGACTAGTTACAGGTTGGTTGTATGAATGCGAATGCCGAAAACCAAGAAAGCGAAAGCAAAATGGATGGCCTGAAATGGGTCGTAGTTTTTGCTTTGCTAGCTGCTGCTGTGGTTGGTAATTACCTGTACAGTGATGTTTCTGTTGTGCTGCGTACATCTGCAGTAATTGCTTTAGTGGCAGTTGCTGGGATCACTGCTGCATTTACAGCAAAAGGTAAAGCCGCGATTCGTTTTGCAAGTGAGTCGCGCATGGAAGTCCGCAAGGTGGTATGGCCTACTCGTCAGGAAGCTACGCAGACAACCTTTATCGTTCTAGCAGTCACTGTAGTGATGGCGTTAGCCCTTTGGGGTATCGACGGCATTATGGTCCGTTTAGTACGCCTATTTACCGGCGTGTGAGGTAAGAATTCATGAGCGAAGCTCCAAAAAAACGATGGTATGTAGTACAGGCTTTTTCAGGTTTTGAAGGCCGAGTTGCACAGTCACTACGCGAACATATCAAAATGCACGGTATGGAAGAGCACTTTGATGAAGTTCTTGTTCCTACAGAAGAGGTAGTTGAAGTTCGTGCAGGTCAGCGCCGTAAGAGTGAGCGTAAGTTCTTCCCAGGTTACGTACTGGTACAAATGGTGATGAACGACGAAACATGGCACTTAGTACGCAGTATTCCACGTGTTATGGGCTTCATTGGCGGAACTTCTGATCGCCCAGCTCCGATTTCTGATAAAGAAGCGGATGCGATCCTAAACCGTCTACAGCAAGCTAGTGAGTCTCCTGTTCATAAAACAGTATTTGAACCTGGTGAAGTTGTTCGTGTGACTGATGGTCCATTTGCTGATTTCAATGGTACAATTGAATCAGTAGATTACGATAAGAGCCGCGTGAAGGTTTCTGTATCGATTTTCGGTCGTGCAACGCCAGTAGAATTAGAGTTCGGTCAAATCGAAAAGAACTGATCAAATTCTGTTCAAGTTGTATTGTCAGGGGCGTGAGATTAGGCTATAATTTCGCGCCCTTTCGTTAGACGGGGAGTCTGTTTGTTTAAAAATAGACGTTTGAACCCAAATTTAGGTATATAGCAATGGCTAAAAAAGTAGAAGCTTACATCAAGCTGCAAGTTGCAGCTGGTATGGCGAACCCTAGTCCACCAGTTGGTCCAGCTCTTGGTCAACATGGTGTTAACATCATGGAATTCTGTAAAGCGTTTAACGCTAAGACTGACTCAGTAGAGAAAGGTCTTCCAACTCCAGTTGTTATCACTGTTTACAGTGACCGTTCATTCACGTTCGTAACTAAGACTCCACCTGCAGCAGTTCTTCTGCTTAAAGCAGCTGGCCTTAAGTCTGGTTCTGGTCGTCCGAACACTGAGAAAGTAGGTACTGTAACTGACGCTCAGATCCAAGAGATTGCTGAGACTAAAGCTGCAGACATGACTGGTGCTGATATTGAAGCTATGAAGCGTTCAATTGCTGGTACTGCTCGCTCAATGGGCCTAGTGGTAGAGGGTTAATAAGATGGCTAAACTGACTAAGCGCATGCGCGTTATCCGTGACAAAGTTGACTCTACTCGTGAGTACGAAATCAACGAAGCTGTTGCTCTTCTAAAAGAACTAGCTACTGCTAAATTCAATGAAAGTGTTGACGTTGCAGTTAACCTAGGCATTGATGCACGTAAATCTGACCAAAACGTACGTGGTGCAACTGTACTACCAAACGGTACTGGTCGTGATATCCGTGTTGCTGTATTTACTCAAGGCGCAAACGCTGAAGCTGCTAAAGAAGCTGGCGCTGAGCTTGTAGGTATGGAAGATCTAGCTGATCTAGTTAAGAAAGGCGAGATGAACTTCGACGTAGTTATCGCATCTCCTGATGCAATGCGCGTTGTAGGTCAACTTGGTACTATCTTAGGTCCTCGTGGTCTTATGCCAAACCCTAAAGTTGGTACTGTAACTCCTAACGTTGCTGAAGCAGTTAAAAATGCTAAAGCAGGTCAGGTTCGTTACCGTAACGACAAAAACGGTATCATTCACACTACTATCGGTAAAGTGAACTTCGATGCCGCTCAACTACAAGAGAACTTAGAAGCTCTTCTAGTTGCACTGAAGAAAGCTAAGCCTTCTTCAGCGAAAGGTACTTTCATTAAGAAAGTAAGCATCTCTACTACTATGGGTGCAGGCGTAGCATTAGATCAGAACTCTCTGAAAACTAACGTAGCGTAATAATTTGCAGAAGCGATAAGTTAGTGTATAATTTGTCGCTTCCGAATTCGTGGCTGGGGCTAATTGCTTGCAGTTAGCCTCCGTCAAAGACCGTAGGTGTTTTTCGGAACTTAATATTTACCTACGTAGACGGTGCCAGAGCATGATTGATGTATGTCTTTCTTGGATCTGCGCCGTAAGACTCTCCTGCTATTTGAGCAGTGAGTGGTGTCAAACAATCCAGGAGCAAATCCAATGGCATTAAATCTTCAAGACAAAAAAGCAATTGTTGCTGAAGTCAACGAAGCTGCCAACGGTGCACTTTCTGCTGTTGTTGCTGACTCTCGCGGTGTTACTGTGGGTGCGATGACTACTTTACGTAAGCAAGCTCGTGAAGCTGGCGTATACGTTAAAGTTGTTCGTAACACACTAGCACGCCGTGCAGTGGAAGGAACTGACTTCGAATGTCTACAAGACGTTTTTGTTGGTCCTTCTCTAATCGGTTTCTCTAATGAGCACCCAGGTGCTGCAGCGCGTCTTTTTAAAGACTTCGCTAAAGAGAACAAAGCATTCGAGATCAAAGCAGCTGCATTTGAAGGCGCTGTTGCAAACGTTGAAGTACTAGCAACTCTACCAACTTACGACGAAGCTATCGCACGCTTAATGATGTGCATGAAAGAAGCGTCTGCTGGTAAACTTGTACGTACTATCGCTGCAGTACGTGATCAGAAAGAAGAAGCTGCTGCTTAATAGCAGAGTTTTATCTGATTACTATTTAAACTTATTGTTGACTTTAAAAGAGAATTGTTATGTCTATCACTAACGAGCAAATCCTAGACGCAGTTGCAGAAATGTCTGTAATGCAAGTTGTTGAGCTAATTGAAGCTATGGAAGAAAAATTCGGTGTTACTGCTGCAGCTGCAGTTGTAGCAGGCGGCGCAGCTGCAGATGCAGCTGAAGAGCAAACTGAATTCGACGTAATCCTAACAGCTTGTGGCGCTAACAAAGTTGCTGTAATCAAAGCAGTACGTGGCGCAACTGGTCTTGGTCTTAAAGAAGCTAAAGCAGTAGTTGACGGCGCTCCAGCACCTCTAAAAGAAGGCGTTGAGAAAGCTGAAGCTGAAGCTCTTAAAGCTCAATTAGAAGAAGCTGGTGCTTCTGTTGAAATCAAGTAATAATTATTTGATTTCATAGCCTTTTATGGCTATTGGCTGGTGGCAAATTGCCACCGGCCTTTTTGCGCTGTAGGGCAGTGGTAATTTTCACCTTGTTTTGTATCCACTGTCTAGCAAAAAAACGACCCTGATTTCATTGGGTTGTTCCTACACATAAACAACGTTTAGTCACTACCCCCCGTGTGTATTGGGGTAGTTTGGATCACTTATCAGCGATCTGAGGAACCTATGGTTTACTCTTATACCGAGAAAAAGCGTATCCGTAAGGATTTTGGTAAGCGTCCGCAAGTGTTGGATGCTCCATACTTGCTGTCGATCCAGCTTGATTCTTTCCAAAAATTTATCGAGCAGGATCCAGAAGGGCATTACGGTCTAGAAGCTGCCTTTCGCTCTGTTTTTCCAATCCAGAGCTACAATGGCAATTCCGAGCTGCAATACGTTAGCTATCGTCTCGGTGAGCCGGTCTTCGATGTTAAAGAATGTCAGATTCGTGGCGTAACTTATTCTGCTCCACTGCGTGTGAAGCTACGTCTTGTCATGTACGATAAAGACGCGCCGGCTGGCACTGTAAAAGACATTAAAGAACAAGAAGTTTACATGGGCGAAATTCCGCTCATGACAGATAACGGTACATTCGTTATTAACGGTACCGAGAGGGTTATCGTATCCCAGCTACACCGTAGCCCGGGTGTCTTCTTCGACAGCGATAAGGGTAAGACCCACTCCTCAGGTAAAGTGTTATATAACGCTCGCGTAATCCCTTACCGTGGTTCATGGTTGGATTTCGAGTTCGATCCTAAGGACAGTGTATTCGTACGTATCGACCGTCGTCGTAAATTACCTGCGTCTATCATCCTTCGTGCACTTAACTACACAACAGAACAGATCCTTGACATGTTCTTCGAAAAAATTCATTTCGAAGTTCAAGGTAAATCTCTTGTTATGGAGTTGGTACCGGATCGTCTACGTGGCGAAACTGCAAGCTTTGATATTGAAGCGAACGGTACAGTTTACGTAGAGCAAGGTCGTCGTATCACTGCTCGTCATATTCGCCAATTAGGCAAAGATGGCATTGATCACATCGAAGTACCAGTTGAGTACATCGTTGGTAAGATCGCATCACGCGATTACATCAACGAAGAAACCGGTGAACTGATTGTAGCGGCTAACCAGGAATTAAGCCTGGAAGCATTAGCACTTCTATCTCAGGCGGGTCACAAGTCTATTGAAGTTCTGTTTACGAACGATTTAGACCACGGTCCTTACATGTCAGATACCCTACGTATCGACAACACAACTGACCGTTTAAGTGCATTGGTAGAAATCTACCGTATGATGCGCCCTGGCGAGCCACCAACACGTGAAGCAGCTGAGCAACTTTTTGAAAGCTTGTTCTTCTCAGAAGATCGTTACGATCTATCTGCTGTTGGTCGTATGAAGTTCAACAGTTCTCTACTTCGTGAAGAGACTACAGGTCCTGGTATCTTAGACCACGCAGACATCATTGATGTTATGCGTAAACTGATCGATATCCGTAACGGTAAAGGTGAAGTTGATGATATCGACCACCTTGGTAACCGTCGTATTCGTTCTGTTGGCGAAATGGCTGAAAACCAATTCCGCGTTGGTCTAGTACGTGTTGAGCGTGCTGTTAAAGAGCGTCTAAGCTTAGGCGATCTTGATGCAATCATGCCTCAAGACCTAATTAACGCTAAACCTATTTCTGCGGCAGTGAAAGAGTTCTTCGGCTCTTCTCAGTTGTCACAGTTTATGGACCAAAACAACCCACTGTCAGAAGTTACTCACAAACGTCGTATCTCGGCGCTTGGTCCAGGTGGTCTGACTCGTGAGCGTGCTGGCTTTGAGGTTCGAGACGTACACGCGACGCACTACGGTCGTCTATGTCCTATCGAAACGCCTGAAGGTCCAAACATCGGTCTAATCAACTCGCTATCTGTTTTTGCGCGTTGTAACCCTTACGGTTTCTTGGAAACACCTTACCGTAAAGTGATAGACGGAAAAGTTACAGACGATATCGAATACCTATCAGCAATCGAAGAAGGTCTATACGTTATTGCACAGGCTAACGCCGCGCTTAACGAAGACGGTTCATTTGCTGACGAATTGATCACTGCTCGTCAGAAAGGTGATTCAGGTCTGCACCCACGTGACCATGTTCAATACATGGACGTTGCAACCAACCAGGTTGTATCTGTGGCGGCATCTCTGATCCCGTTCCTAGAACACGATGATGCTAACCGTGCCCTAATGGGTGCGAACATGCAACGTCAGGCAGTTCCAACTATCCGTGCTGATAAGCCGCTAGTAGGTACTGGTATTGAGCGTCAAATCGGTGTTGATTCTGGTGTTACAGCTGTAGCTAAACGTGGTGGTACAGTTCAGTCTGTAGATGCATCTCGTATCGTTATCAAAGTTAACGACGACGAGTTGATCCCTGGTGAAGCAGGTATCGATATCTACAACCTAACTAAGTACACGCGTTCTAACCAGAACACATGTATTAACCAGCGTCCAACCGTGCTACCTGGCGAGCCAGTATCACGCGGTGATGTTCTTGCTGATGGTCCTTCAACAGACCTTGGTGAGCTAGCGCTTGGTCAAAACATGCGTATCGCGTTCATGCCTTGGAACGGTTACAACTTCGAGGATTCCATCTTAGTTTCTGAGCGTGTAGTTCAGGAGGATCGTTTCACAACAATCCACATTCAAGAGCTTTCTTGTGTGGCGCGTGATACGAAGCTGGGTTCTGAAGAAATCACTGCTGATATCCCTAATGTGGGTGAAGCTGCGCTTTCTAAGTTGGACGAGTCAGGTATCGTTTACATCGGTGCTGAAGTGAAGGGTGGTGACATCCTAGTTGGTAAAGTGACACCTAAGGGTGAAACACAACTAACACCAGAAGAGAAGCTTCTACGAGCTATCTTCGGTGAGAAAGCATCTGATGTTAAAGATTCATCTCTACGTGTTCCTGGAAGTGTTACTGGTACGATTATTGACGTACAAGTATTTACTCGTGATGGCGTTGAGAAAGACAAGCGTGCTCTTGAAATTGAAGAGATGCAGCTGAAAGAAGCGAAGAAAGATATCACAGAAGAATTCCAGATCCTTGAGGGTGGTCTTCTTGCTCGTGTTCGTACGCTTCTACTATCTGCGGGTTACGGCGAAGACAAGATTGCTTCAATGAACCGCGATGCACTATTCGCTGTTACGCTTGATGACGAAGCTTTACAAAACCAGTTGGAACAGCTTGCAGAGCAGTATGATGAACTGAAAGCTGAGTTCGATAAGAAGTTTGAAACTAAGCGTCGTAAGATCACTCAAGGTGATGACCTAGCACCTGGCGTACTTAAGATTGTTAAAGTATACCTAGCTGTTCGTCGTCGCATCCAACCGGGTGATAAGATGGCGGGTCGTCACGGTAACAAGGGTGTTATCTCTAAGATTAACCCTGTTGAAGACATGCCTTACGATGAGAAAGGTCAAACGGTTGATATCGTTCTGAACCCACTGGGTGTACCGTCTCGTATGAACATCGGTCAGATCCTTGAGACTCACTTAGGTCTTGCGGCGAAAGGTATCGGTGACAAACTTAACGATATGCTTAAAGAGCAGCAGGAGTTACACAAGTTCCGTAACTTCCTACAACGCGTATACAACCTAGGTGATACTCGCCAGAAAGTTGATATCGAAGCTCTTACTGATCAGGAAGTGCGTACTCTTGTACAAAACCTTCGTAAAGGTCTACCGATTGCAACACCTGTATTTGATGGCGCACCTGAGTCATCAATTAAAGAGTTGCTAAAATTGGGTGATCTACCTGAATCAGGTCAGCTAACGTTGTTTGATGGCCGTACTGGTGATGCATTTGAGCGTCCTGTAACTGTTGGTTACATGTACATGCTTAAACTGAACCACTTGGTTGATGACAAGATGCACGCCCGTTCTACCGGTTCTTACAGCCTTGTTACTCAGCAGCCGCTGGGTGGTAAAGCTCAGTTCGGTGGTCAGCGTTTTGGTGAGATGGAAGTATGGGCGCTTGAAGCATACGGCGCAGCATATACCCTTCAAGAAATGCTAACCGTTAAGTCAGATGACGTTAACGGCCGTACGAAGATGTATAAAAACATCGTTGACGGTGATCATCGTATGGAACCAGGTATGCCGGAATCATTCAACGTATTGTTGAAAGAAATCCGCTCGTTGGGTATTAACATCGAGCTGGAAGACGAATAAGACTGGGTTAGTCACCTATACTTATTAGTTACTCCGGTATAAATATGAAGGCGCCAGTAGACTGGCGCCTTTATGGGTCAACTCCTCACAGGAGCCGAATGTGAAAGACTTACTTAAGTTTCTGAAAGCACAACATAAGACCGAAGAATTTGATGCAATCAAAATCGGTCTAGCTTCACCTGACATGATCCGTTCATGGTCTTTTGGTGAAGTTAAAAAGCCAGAAACAATCAACTATCGTACCTTCAAGCCTGAGCGTGACGGTCTTTTCTGTGCACGTATCTTTGGCCCAGTAAAAGACTACGAGTGTCTTTGTGGCAAGTACAAGCGCCTGAAGCACCGTGGTGTGATCTGTGAAAAATGTGGTGTTGAAGTTACTCAGACTAAAGTACGCCGTGAGCGTATGGGTCACATTGAGCTTGCTTCACCTGTTGCCCACATCTGGTTCTTAAAGTCACTGCCATCTCGTATCGGTTTGTTAATGGACATGCCTCTACGTGATATCGAGCGTGTACTTTACTTTGAATCATACGTAGTTATTGAACCTGGTATGACCAACCTTGAGCGTAGCCAGCTGCTTTCTGAAGAGCAGTACTTGGATGCACTTGAAGAGTGGGGCGACGAGTTCGACGCTAAGATGGGCGCAGAAGCGGTTAAAGCACTTTTAGGCAACATGGACCTAAATGCTGAAATCGAAAATATGCGTGAAGAGTTAGAAGAAACTAACTCTGAAACTAAGCGTAAGAAGCTAACTAAGCGTCTTAAGCTAGTTGAAGCTTTCCTACAGTCAGGTAACAACCCAGAGTGGATGATCCTGTCTGTACTGCCAGTTCTACCGCCGGATCTACGTCCGTTGGTACCACTAGACGGCGGCCGTTTCGCGACTTCAGATCTGAATGATCTATACCGTCGTGTTATTAACCGTAACAACCGTCTGAAGCGTCTTTTAGATCTGGCTGCTCCTGATATCATCGTACGTAACGAAAAGCGTATGCTTCAGGAATCTGTTGATGCATTGCTAGATAACGGTCGTCGTGGCCGCGCTATCACTGGCTCTAACAAGCGTCCTCTGAAATCTCTTGCTGATATGATCAAGGGTAAACAAGGTCGTTTCCGTCAGAACCTTCTTGGTAAGCGTGTAGACTACTCAGGTCGTTCTGTTATCACAGTAGGTCCATACCTACGTCTGCATCAGTGTGGTCTTCCTAAGAAGATGGCACTAGAGCTATTTAAGCCATTCATCTACGGTAAGTTAGAGACTCGTGGTCTTGCTACGACAATCAAAGCTGCTAAGAAGATGGTTGAGCGCGAAGAAGCAGTCGTTTGGGATATCCTAGACGAAGTTATTCGTGAACACCCAGTAATGCTTAACCGTGCACCAACACTGCACCGTCTAGGTATTCAGGCGTTTGAACCAATCCTAATCGAAGGTAAAGCGATTCAGCTTCACCCACTTGTGTGTGCGGCATACAACGCCGACTTCGATGGTGACCAGATGGCGGTTCACTTGCCGTTGACGCTAGAAGCACAGCTAGAAGCACGTGCTCTAATGATGTCAACAAACAACATTCTTTCACCAGCATCTGGTGATCCGATCATCGTACCTTCTCAGGACGTTGTATTGGGTCTTTACTACATGACGCGTGAGAAAATCAACGCGAAAGGTGAAGGCATGTACCTTGCTGGACCAGCTGAAGCTGAGAAAGCATACCGTACTAAGATGGCTGAGCTTCATGCTCGCGTTAAAGTACGTATTACAGAATATGTGAAAGACGAGCAGGGTAACTTTGTTGAGAATTCTCAACTTGTTGATACTACTGTTGGTCGTGCAATGCTATGGCCTATCGTACCGAAAGGTCTGTCATTTAGCCTTGTAAATACTGAAGCACTAGGTAAGAAGCAAATTTCTAAGCTTCTTAACACCTGTTATCGTAAGCTGGGCATGAAAGATACTGTTATCTTTGCTGACCAGATTATGTACACAGGTTTTGCTTACGCTGCACTTTCTGGTGTATCTGTTGGTATCGACGATATGGTTGTACCTGCGGCTAAATACACTAAGATCGCTGAAGCTGAAGCTGAAGTTGCTGAAATCCAAGAGCAGTTCCAATCAGGTCTTGTAACTGCTGGTGAACGTTACAACAAAGTTATCGATATCTGGGCTACAGCGAACGAACAAGTTGCTAAAGCGATGATGGATAACCTGTCTTTCGATACTGTTATTAACCGTGACGGTGAAGAAGAGCAGCAAAAATCGTTCAACAGCGTATACATGATGGCCGACTCTGGTGCTCGTGGTTCTGCTGCACAGATTCGTCAGTTGGCGGGTATGCGTGGTCTGATGGCTAAGCCAGATGGCTCAATCATCGAAACGCCGATCACTGCGAACTTCCGTGAAGGTCTAAACGTACTCCAGTACTTTATCTCTACTCACGGTGCTCGTAAGGGTCTTGCGGATACCGCACTTAAGACAGCAAACTCAGGTTACCTAACGCGTCGTCTAGTAGACGTAGCGCAAGACGTAGTGATCACAGCAGATGACTGTGGTACTTACGCTGGTATCACCATGATGCCTCTAATCGAGGGTGGTGATGTTAAAGAACAACTTGGTGATCGTGTTCTTGGTCGTGTTGTTGCTGAAGACGTTCTAAAACCGGGTACAGAAGAAGTTCTAGCACCACGTAATACGCTTCTTGATGAGAAGTGGTGTGAGATCCTAGAAGCAAACTCTGTAGACCAAGTTAAAGTACGTTCAGTTGTAACGTGTGAAAATGACTTCGGTTGTTGTAAGTTCTGTTACGGTCGTGACCTTGCTCGTGGTCACTTGGTTAACTCTGGTGAGGCAGTGGGTGTTGTTGCTGCTCAGTCAATCGGTGAACCGGGTACACAGCTTACGATGCGTACGTTCCACATCGGTGGTGCGGCATCAGCAGCAGCAGCAGACAATAGCGTTGTAGTGAAAACTACAGGTTCTATGAAGCTGCACAATGCTAAGTTCGTAACGAACAATGCTGGCAAGCTTGTAATTACTTCTCGTGCATCTGAACTAAGCATCATTGATGAGTTCGGCCGTACGAAAGAGAACTACAAACTGTCTTACGGTACTATTTTAAGCAAAGGTGACGGTGCAGACGTTGTTGCTGGTGAAACAGTAGCAAACTGGGAAGCGCACACCATGCCAATCATCACTGAAGTGGCTGGTCGTATCCAGTTCGTTGACATGATCGACGGCGTAACAGTTTCTCGTCAAACAGATGACCTAACAGGTCTATCTTCAAGCGAAGTAACTGATGCAGCAGCTCGTCCAGCAGCAGGTAAAGATATGCGTCCAGCTATCAAACTTGTTGATGCTGATGGTAATGATGTAATGATCCCTGGTACTGATATGCCAGCTCAATACTTCCTACCTGGTAAGGCGATTGTTCAGCTTGACGACGGCGCTATGGTTGGTATCGGTGATACGCTTGCACGTATTCCGCAAAAATCTGGCGGTAACAAGGATATCACGGGTGGTCTACCACGCGTTGCTGACTTGTTCGAAGCACGTAAGCCAAAAGAACCAGCTATCTTGGCAGAAATTACCGGTACAGTATCGTTCGGTAAAGAAACTAAAGGTAAGCGTCGCTTGATCATCACACCAAGTGAAGGTCAGCCGTACGAAGAGATGATCCTGAAGCATCGCCAACTTAACGTTTTCGAAGGCGAAAAAGTTGAGAAGGGTGACGTAATCGCTGATGGTCCAGAAACTCCGCACGATATTCTACGTCTACGTGGTGTACACGCAGTTGCAGAATACATCGTTAACGAAGTTCAGGAAGTTTACCGTCTACAGGGCGTTAAGATTAATGATAAGCACATTGAGACTATCATTCGTCAGATGCTACGTAAGGTAACTATCACTGTTGCTGGTGATTCTGAGTTCCTAGAAGGCGAGCAAGTTGAATTCTCTCGCGTAACGATTGCTAACCGTCAGCTTGAAGCTGAAGGTAAGACTCCTGCAAGTTACTCTCGTGACTTACTAGGTATCACTAAAGCATCGCTTGCGACTGAGTCATTCATCTCAGCAGCATCGTTCCAGGAAACAACGCGCGTACTAACAGAAGCTGCTGTTTCTGGTAAGCGTGATGACCTACGTGGTCTGAAAGAGAACGTAATCGTGGGTCGTCTGATCCCAGCGGGTACAGGTTTCTCTTACCACCAACGTCGTCAATTGCAGCGTGATGTTGAGCTTGAGCCAGTAGCACCACAAGTTGATGCAGAGCAAGCCTCTCAAGACTTAGCGGCACTATTGAATGCAGGTCTTAACGACGAGAATTAATTCTCAACGTAACTGATTCTAAAAGGCATCCTTCGGGGTGCCTTTTTTATTGTTTGTAATAAATATCAGGCTAGTGGACGGGTTATGTAAGAGGGAAAAAGAAGGTGTTGGATAGTGTGTAATGAAGTGGCAGCCTATGTTACTGCCACATATTATAATGGCTAGGCTATGCGCCAGGAGGGCAAGATAGACTGTCGCTGATCAGCTCAATCAGTTTGTCTTCAAGGGCAAAGCGAAGTTCCATTAGCTCACCCACTTGAGATAAATCTTCATCAAATTTTTCAAGTAAATCGTCTTTTTTGACTTCACTGTATTTATCATTGAAGTTCAATAATGGATCTGTCGTTAAAGTGATTTTTGCGTAAAGAGTGGAAATTTCTTCGGTAGGTGAATAACCTGTTTGATGCCAGCGCTCCATTACGTTATCGTAAATTTTGAAGTGACCCGCTGAAATATAATCAACCAGAGCTTCACTGAATAACGATAATTGAGAGGCGGTAGGAAGTTGGCGGTTAGCCTCTTCTTTCGGGGCTAAGCCTGCTAGTTTACAAAAATCGATAAGCAGTTGTTGACGCATCATCAGCCATTGGTCAATGACGTCATTATGACCGCCCCATTCTTTTTTGACTTGTTCGAATTTACTAAGCATGAGCACGTCCTCATGGTCATGTCGATATCGTTAAATCGATAGTCGATGATCTTTCTCTTTTAAAGAGAGCTAGTTGTTCGGATAACTACTTGGTTTAAACTTTAGATTGCCAGTAAATTTACGCAGCCGCAAGGATGAAAGTAATAAAAATGTTAAAAAATGAGAATTTGGCATATTGCTGCGAAACCCTGAATGGTAAAATACTACTTGAAAATAGTAAGCTTCCATTGCGAGCAATGTCTGATTTAGCGACTAAGATGAGTGATATTCGACAAATAGGTACGTTTAATGGGATACCTGTTTATTGGGGAGAAGCTAAGTTTTTAGACGATTCAGACGTTTTCTATAGTTTGCGCGAATTATTAAATGAAGATTCAGGGCTTTTTAATCTTGTCGGACGAGCAATCCAATTATCTCATATGCTCTATCAACAACACTTTTGCGGACGCTGTGGTCATGAAGCAATGTTGTGTGAAGACCAATTGGCAATGCAGTGTCAAATTTGTAAGGCAATGGATTATCCACGTGTTTCGCCTTGTATTATTGTCGCGGTACGTAAAGATGAGAAAATTTTGCTCGCGCAGCATCCCCGACATAAAACAGGTATGTATACCGTGATTGCGGGTTTTGTTGAAACCGGTGAAACACTAGAGCAATGTGTTGCACGTGAAGTATTGGAAGAAACAGGCATTACTGTTGCGAATATTCAATACTTTGCTAGTCAGCCGTGGGCATTTCCCTCTAATCTGATGATGGGATTTACTGCTGATTACGCCAGTGGTGATATTAAGCCTGATTATGAAGAGTTAACCGACGCAATCTGGGCTGATGCGGAGCATTTACCTCAGTTACCGCCACAAGGGACAATCGCACGTCGGTTAATAGATCATACGCTGTCTTTTTCAAGCTCGCCCTGTAATGATTAACAATCAGGTTTAACGCGTTATCGTATCGTTATTTCCTATTGATAGAATAAGATATGCTCTATTTTGTTCTGAGTAATGAATGATACAATAAATGCAGAATTTACCCATGGAGTCTCAAATGAGCGAATTAAAGAATGACCGCTACCTACGTGCGTTGTTAAAACAGCCTGTTGATTACACGCCGGTGTGGATGATGCGCCAAGCGGGTCGTTATCTCCCAGAATACCGTGAAACACGTAGCGTTGCAGGTGACTTTATGTCGCTATGTAAGAACGCTGAGCTAGCAAGTGAAGTCACATTGCAGCCACTGAAGCGTTTTCCGCTTGATGCTGCTATCTTGTTCTCAGATATCTTGACGATTCCTGATGCAATGGGTCTTGGCTTATACTTCGAAGCAGGCGAAGGACCTAAATTCCAACGTCCTATTACTTGTAAAGCTGACGTAGATAAAATTGGTTTACCCGATCCTGAAGGTGAGCTGCAATACGTAATGAATGCCGTTCGTCAAATTCGTCATGATCTGCAAGGTGAAGTACCATTGATTGGCTTCTCTGGTAGCCCATGGACATTGGCGACTTACATGGTTGAAGGTGGTAGCTCTAAAGCTTTCACTAAGATCAAGAAGATGATGTATGCAGAGCCACAAACACTACACCTATTGCTAGATAAGTTAGCGGATAGTGTTACTGAATACCTTAATGCACAGATCAAAGCCGGTGCACAGGCTGTGATGGTATTTGATACTTGGGGTGGTGTGTTAACCCCACGTGATTACAACGAATTCTCGCTGCGTTACATGCATAAGATTGTAGATGGCTTAATTCGTGAAAATGAAGGTCGTCGTGTACCAGTTACGCTGTTCACTAAAAATGGTGGCATGTGGCTTGAGCAAATCGCAGCAACGGGCTGTGATGGCGTAGGCTTAGATTGGACCATTGATATCGCAGAAGCGAAACGTCGCATCGGTGATAAGGTTGCACTACAAGGTAATATGGATCCATCCATGCTTTATGCGCAACCTGAACGTATTCGTCAAGAAGTAGCAACGATTCTTGAAGGTTTTGGCGATGGTGGTACAGGCCATGTCTTTAACTTAGGTCATGGTATTCACTTGGATGTTCCGCCTGAAAATGCTGGTGTGTTTGTTGAAGCCGTGCATGAATTATCGAAGCCTTACCATAAGTAATTTGCCAAATTGATATGATAAAACTGAAACCCACGTAATTGCGTGGGTTTTTTTTATCTCTAAACTTGGTCTTTGATTGCTAAATGCTGGTGGACGTATTGGCGAATATAAGGGACGACGTCTAATTCAAACCATGGATTCTTTTTAAGCCAAATGGCATTACGAGGCGATGGGTGAGGCAATGGAATGTAGCGTGGTGCCCATTGTTGCCATTGCCTTACGGTTTCTGTGAGTGTTTTCGGCTTATCTTGTAAATAATAGTTTTGTGCGTATTGTCCGATCAGTAATGTCATACCGATATTAGGCATCAGATCAAGCACTGGCTGATGCCATTTTGGTGCACACTCTGGGCGAGGCGGTAAATCACCAGTTTTCCCTTTTCCGGGATAACATAAACCCATCGGCATAATGGCAATGTGTTCTGGGTTATAGAAGGTATCTTTGTCCAACCCAAGCCATTGGCGTAGACGATCACCGCTAGGATCATTGAATGGGATCCCTGTTTGATGGACTTTTAATCCGGGCGCTTGTCCAATAAGCAATAACCTAGCTTTAGAGCTAAATTGAATCACAGGCCGTGGTACTAGGTGATCTTTGCAGATCTCGCAGTGGTGAATAAGATCGCGTAAGTTATCAACTTGTTTCATCTTAGTTGTACGTTCAAATATAGTTGCACTTTTAATATCCACTTTTAAAATCAATAAGATAATTTAGATCTTGCTGTTGTTTAAAGCGGAGGTAATTAGTTTTGAATATCTCTATGACTTGTTCTGGAAAACTTTCCGCCGCTATATGTGGAGTGATACTGATTTTTGGATGATGCCAAAAAGGATGATCTTGGTTAAGTGGCTCTTGCTTGAACACATCAAGGTAAGCATGGTTGAGTTGTTTATTATCAAGCGCATTAATTAAGTCTGATTCAACAACAGTATTACCTCTACCAACATTGAAAAAAAGTGCATTACGACAGTGCGACCAGCATTGTTGGTTATAGATATCATTCGTGTGTTCTGTTGATGGCAGAATAGAAACAATCACATCAGCCTTGCTGAGTGCGTGCTGCAATTCTGTAATTGGATATGTTTGAGTAAAATCAGTAGAGGCTGATAAGCCTTGCCTGTTGACACCAATGACCGAGAAGTTCAATGCTTTTGCCGTTTTTGCGAGTATACAGCCGATGCTTCCTGTTCCTATGATTACCATGGTTTTACCACTGACAGATTGATAAGGGATTGGCTGCCATAAAGATTGTGTTTGTTGCTGTGCGTATTGGTGGAAGTGACGATAGTAATTAAGGCACTGACCAATAACATATTCACTGATCAAAGGGCCAAAATATCCTTTAACGTTAGTGAGTAAATAATCTTGTCGTAGGTGAGGTTTAATGAGGGCATCAATGCCTGCAAATGTTGATTGTAACCATTTTAGTTTGGGTAATTGTTCGAGTTGGTTGGCGATCAAAGGAGGATCCGCTAGAATTATGCTTGCTTGCGAAGGATCATCGGTTAAGCAAAGGTCCGGTAACTGCGCCTGTGCCAATAATTGGGTATAGCGTTGTTGTTGCTTTGATATTACTGAAACTTTGATCATGCTTTTCCTTTAGCCTTATTCGTTTATCAAGTAAACTTCACTTCAAATCACTACTGTAGATTATCTCATGCTTAAAAATCCGATCCAGTTACGCTTAGAAAAATTAGAACCGTGGCAACACCTGACATTTATGGTGTCTTTGTGTGAGCGTATGTACCCAAATTATGTATTTTTCTGTGCAGAAACAGGATTTGCTGATTCTTATAAATATCGAGTGATCTTAGATAGCGTCTGGGAGATTTTGACCGTTAAAAACGCCAAGATTAACTTCGAGAATCAGCTAGAAAAATTAGAAGATATGGTGCCAAGCGAAGATGAGTTTGATATCTACGCGGTAAGCCCTGCGATTGATGCGTGTGTTGCACTTGCTGATCTTCTTCATGCGATGTTAGATCGTGATCTTATGATGGAAACAGTGATCAAACTAAGTGCTTTATCGGCAGAAACTGTTGCTAATCTTGAGTACGCACAAACAGGTATCGAGATCACTAACGATAATCAAAAAGAAAATGAAGCAGTATGTGCGGAATGGGATACCCAGTGGGCGATTTTCCGTGCATTAAAAGAAGCGGAAACACGTGATATTGAATTGATTAAAGATCTTCGTGCAGAGTTGCGTGATGAGCCTGTCAGTAATATCGGTATTGAGCTCTAACAGCTAATATCGCCATGACAGTAAAAAAAGAGCCTAAGGGCTCTTTTTTTGTATCGGGTGAAAGTGCGTTGTTCAGCATAAAAATATTTCGTTATATAAGCAAAATATCGTAGAAAAGACGGTTATTTCATTATTTGTATTGTTTGTGTTTCAGTATGTTTGGGATTTGTGAAGTTTTTAGTTCTGGTTTTTGATTTAAAATCCAGTGAATATCACTGCTTGGTGATTTGAATTTGCACCATTACACTTATTTTATTTTGGCTATTGTAATTCGATCCCTTCACCGTTTATAACGTTACAGCGCCGTAGCACATTGTTTATGGCAATAATGGTTTATTCACGAGGAGGTACAATGCATACATTTATAGCAATGACATTCGCTACCTGTTTTTGTGGTCGTAATATTACTGCGCAATATGCGATGTGTGACGGTAATATCCGCCAACTCCTCATGCTCTCTCTAAAACGTATTTAGAGCTGGCTGCTTATATTTAAACATTACTGTCAGCTTGCGAAGAAGCTGATAGGTCCTTTGAAACATATTCCCATCTCGCTTCCTCCAAGCTGAAAGTCACAATCAAAGGAATACTATGTTAAGTGCACGCAATATTGCCGCATTAGGCTTTATGACATTCGCCATGTATTTAGGCGCGGGAAACTTAATTTTCCCTCCATTCTTAGGTTATCAAGCTGGTGATAACTTTCTAAGTGGCATGACAGGATTTCTTTTAACTGGAGTGGGTTTACCTGCGATTGCGCTGGTGATTGTCGCTTGGGTTCGAGGCTCTGATAACTTAACTGCTGCATTACCGAAACCTTTAGCAACTAGCTTTTGGGTGATGTTGTTTATTGTGATTGGTCCTGCTTTTATTATTCCTCGTACGATCACCGTGGCTTACCAATTTAGTCTTGCTCCCTTCATGGGTGATGTTGGTCTTATCCCTTTTTCTATAGCATTTTGTATCGCCGCTATTTTGTTCTCGTTATATCCCGGTAAGCTGGTGGACACTTTAGGCAAATGGTTAACGCCAATACTGCTAACGATTTTAGGTGTGATGGCTGTTGTCGCTATTTTATATCCTTCAGGTTATGTCACTGAAGCGACGGGAGCTTATGTTAATGGGGCGATGGCTGAAGGTTTAACCCAAGGTTATATGACAATGGATGCGTTAGGATCGATTGGTTTTGGCTGGGTTATCTTCCGTGCTATTGAAGGTATGGGCGTTAAAGAGCCTAAAGCCATTGCAAAATACACCTTAATTGCGGCGCTTATGTATTCAAGTGCAATGGCATTAGTGTACTTGTCTCTTGCTTATATTGGCGTAACAAGCGAAGGGCTGGGATTAAACTTCACTAATGGTGGTGAGATCTTAACCGCTTTCACCAATTATCATTTTGGTGTGTTTGGTACTTTGTTATTAGGTGCGGTATTGGTATTGGCGTGCTTAACAACAGCGATTGGGGTGACAACTGCGGGTAGTGAGTTTTATAGCCGTACTTTCACACCGGTGACCTATCGTAAAAGTGTTATTGTGATTATGGTGCTATCAGGCATTATTGCTAACGTTGGCTTATCGCAATTGTTGAAAGTGACATTACCTGTGGTTGTTGCGTTACACCCTATTGCGATTTCATTACTGATTATTGCACCACTGCGTCATCAATTATCACAAAAGATGGTATTGGCAACCTTAGCCGTTGCGATGATTTTTGGCTGTATTGATGCAACGCATATTCTTGAAGCGATGCCAGCACAGATGGATAAGATACTAGAGGCTAATCTACCGTTATATCACTATTACGCAGGTTG
Organism: Photobacterium sp. GB-1; assembly: GCF_003026165.1. NCBI lineage: Bacteria > Pseudomonadati > Pseudomonadota > Gammaproteobacteria > Vibrionales > Vibrionaceae > Photobacterium > Photobacterium sp. GB-1. Next base: position 19,109 of record NZ_PYOB01000020.1, read on the forward strand.
GATTTTGCCGACGGTAATCACCTTGGTTATCGGATTAATTGCGCAGCGTTTGACAGTAAAACGCCAAGTACTGACTAAAGAATACTAATGTACTGAGTGGTTTAAAGAGATAATAAAAAAGGGACCGAAAGGTCCCTTTTTTCATGATGGAGGATTATTTTTCTTCATCATTATTTTGAATTACACCATGCTTTTTCTTCCACTTTTCCCAACGCTGGAAAGCCAGTTGCTGCATGTCAGTATTTTTATCGGCTTCATCGACAATTTCTTCACCTACCAGGCTTTCGAAAATATCTTCTAAGGTCACGAGACCTTGTACTGTGCCGTATTCGTCAACGATTAAGATAAGCTGTGAACGTTCCTGCATTAAGCGCTCAAAAGCCTTAGGTACGCTAACGTTATTCATAATAACGGGTAGTGGGCGCATTAATACACCGAGTTCTTGGCCCCCTTTACCCGCTTGGCTTTCAGCAAATAGCTCTAGGCGGTGAACGAAACCGACAATGTTGTCACTCTGCTCGCTATATACCAATGGACGAGAGAACGGGCTATTTTTATGCTGAGACAAGAATTCATTAATGGTTTGCTCTGCATCAACACGGAATAGCACCGGACGTGGCGTCATAATTTTCGTTACGCTTACATCACGGAATTGCAGTAAGTTGGTTAGGATTTTTGACTCGCCTTCACCTAATTCACCTGTTTCGTGTGCTAATAACGCCATTGCTGAAATTTCATCACGTAATTTTGGTTGCTCATGACCGCGTGATAAACGACGAGTAATTTGCTCTGATACCCACACTAGAGGGATCAAAAGCAATACCATCCAACGCAACATAGTCGCTGAGAATGGTGCAAGTTGACGCCAGTAAGTTGCACCAATGGTTTTTGGCACAATTTCAGACAGTAATAAAATACCTATGGTTAATACGCCCGAGAACACACCTAACCATTCACTACCAAATACGATAGTCGCTTGTGCACCTGCGGTTGCAGCACCGATGGTGTGAGCGATGGTGTTTAGGGTCAAGATCGAGGCAAGAGGCCGATCAATATTATCTTTGAGCGCGGTGAGTTTTGCCGCCGCAGGGTGGTTTTGTTGGCGTAATGTGGCGATATAACTTGGTGAAATACTAAGTAACACCGCTTCTAATACGGAACAAATAAACGAAACACCAATCGCAACGGAGATGTAAATCGTAAGGAGTACCATGTCAACCTATCAGTAAATTAGCGAATATCAGCTATATTAATCGGGGCTGGGCAGAATAAATACAACTATTTTTATGCGGTATTTGGTAACATTTTGTGAACTTGCGCTCAGATTGTGGTTAAAGAGTCCGCACCTGAGTCGAATAAAGCAGACAAACCTTTGCCACACGGGCTTCTTTTGAATTAGAGTTGTCTCGTCTTACGAAAAACCTTAGAAGGGAAACCTAATGAACAAGACCCAACTGATTGACCTGATCGCAGAAAAAGCGGATCTATCTAAAGCACAAGCAAAAGCAGCTTTGGAATCTACTCTTGACGGCATTACTGATGCGCTAAAAGACGGTGACCAGGTTCAACTAATTGGCTTTGGTACATTTAAAGTAAACCATCGTGCAGCTCGCACTGGCCGTAACCCACAAACTGGTGCTGAAATTCAAATTGCTGCAGCTAACGTTCCTGCGTTTGTTGCTGGTAAAGCACTAAAAGATGCATTGAAGTAATTGTGATACCGCCAGAATGAATTATTCATCTGGCGGTTTTTTTATGTCTAAAATTTCATTTCTCTTTTCTTTTCTTCTTCCTCTCATTCTCACTGGATGTGTTGCAGGAAACCTTGCTGATAACACCGCATTGCCGATCACTAAGGTGAATGTTGCTGAGCAAAAAGTAGATGGTACATATATCTATTGGTATTTATCCCGTCAGAATGCTCCAGAACGGCTAGGAGAGCGTGTGTACAGTACTAAGCAAGGTGATTATCAAAGTGATTACCAATGGCAGTCAGGTAAGCTTAAAACGCTGTTACAACAGGGTGAGCGGTTAATCGATGGACAGCAAGTTCCCTTTGAATTACAACTTCGCTTCGATAGCCAAGGAATCGCAGTTTATCAACGCTATAAAGAAGATGGGCATATCTTACCGTTAACGACAAATGAAATAACGGAGCTCAAACAGCACAGCGAATATTTAGTCCATCGGATTGAACGACTAAAAAGATCAAAACAGTATTTTGAGCAAGGCTATAGACAGCAACAACAGCAGATCTCTTGTCAAACTCAACAGCCGATCACGATTGATGATCCTAATGTATTATCCGCATTTTCCCCATCGGGACATTGGGCGGCTATTGGCGAGCAGAAAAACGGTAGGTTAAGAATTCATAAGTTGTTATCGGGTGTGGTGAGTGAGACTTGTCTACAAGCACCGACACTGATTGATACGAAGCAATAAATGCTTGCAAAAAAAGACAATAAAAAACGCGCTCATTAAGCGCGTTTTTTAACTTAGGGAGAATGCGTTTTATTGCTGTTGCTCACGAGCAATAGCGCGATAACCAATATCGTCACGATGGAACATGCCATCCCACGAAATTTGTTTTGCCAACGTATAAGCACGCTGTTGTGCTTCTAAGACAGTATCGCCCATCGCGGTTGCACACAGCACACGACCACCGTTAGTGACGATATCGCCTTGATTATTCGTTGTGCCGGCGTGGAAGACTTTCTCGCCAGCCACTTCTTGTTGCGGCAAGCCTGAAATCACATCACCCTTGTTGTAGCTTGCTGGATAGCCGCCAGCGGCTAAAACAACACCGATAGAAGCGCGTGGATCCCATTTCGACTCTACGGTATCTAGCTTGCCATCAATCGCTGCTAAACATAGCTCAACCAAATCAGACTGCATACGTAACATGATAGGTTGAGTTTCCGGATCACCAAAGCGACAGTTGTATTCGATCACTTTTGGGGTGCCATCGCTCATGATCATCAAGCCAGCATAAAGGAAACCTGTATAAGGTGCGCCTTCTGCGGCCATCCCTTCAACCGTTGGGTAGATCACTTCTTTCATCACGCGGTCATGGATATCTTGTGTTACAACAGGGGCTGGTGAATAAGCGCCCATGCCACCCGTGTTAGGGCCAGTATCGCCATTTCCAACACGTTTATGATCTTGGCTGGTGGCCATAGGTAGAACGTTTTTACCGTCTACCATTACGATGAAACTGGCTTCTTCACCATCTAAGAACTCTTCGATAACTACGCGGTGTCCGGCTTCACCAAATGCATTGCCAGCGAGCATATCGCGTACGGCATCTTCGGCTTCTTGCTCTGTCATTGCGACAATCACGCCTTTACCTGCTGCTAAGCCATCCGCTTTTACTACAATCGGTGCGCCTTTTTGCTTTAAGTAAGCAAGAGCGGGGTCGATTTCAGTAAAGTTTTGATATTCCGCCGTTGGAATATTGTGGCGAGCAAGGAAGTCTTTAGTGAAAGCTTTAGAACCTTCAAGTTGTGCTGCGGCTTCTGTTGGGCCAAAGATGGGCAGTTTAGCTGCGCGGAACGCATCAACCACACCAATAACCAGTGGCGCTTCTGGGCCGACAATGGTTAAACCAATTTGATTATTTTGCGCAAATTCAACTAATGCTGCGATGTCTTCAACACCAATCTCAACATTTTCCAGTTTAGGTTCAAGTGCTGTTCCTGCATTACCAGGAGCAATAAATACCGTTTCTACTTGTGGGTTTTGTGCAACTTTCCAGCCTAATGCGTGTTCACGGCCGCCGTTACCAATGATCAGTACTTTCATCGTTAATCCTTATTGCTTCGCGCTAAATACTTAAAAATCTCTGCTCTTTAAAAAAGAGCAGAGACTAAATCGATAGTTTTATTCACTTAAGTTTGTGATGACAACTTAGTGGCGGAAGTGGCGCATACCGGTAAATACCATCGCCATGCCATGCTCGTCAGCAGCAGCAATGACTTCATCATCACGCATTGAACCACCCGGTTGGATAACACAAGTAATGCCTGCTTCTGCTGCGGCATCAATACCATCACGGAACGGGAAGAATGCATCTGATGCCATTACGCTACCCGCGACTTCTAGGTTTTCGTCAGCAGCTTTAATACCTGCAATTTTGGCAGAATAAACGCGGCTCATTTGGCCTGCACCAACACCTATGGTCATATTGCCTTTTGCATACACAATCGCGTTTGATTTCACGTATTTCGCTACTTTCCAGCAAAATAGTGCATCACGCAGTTCGTCTGTGGTTGGTTGACGTTGAGTGACAACGGTTAAATCATCAACCGATACCATACCTTGGTCACGGTCTTGAACCAATAAACCACCATTTACACGTTTAACGTCAAAACCCGTGGTTTTGGTTGTCCATTCGCCACACTCAAGAAGACGTAAGTTTTTCTTGGTTGCAACAACGGCTGCCGCCTCTGCTGATACTTTCGGCGCGATAATAACTTCGACAAATTGACGATCAACAATCGCTTGTGCAGTTGCTGCATCTAATTCACCGTTGAACGCAATAATGCCGCCAAATGCTGAGGTAGGGTCAGTTTTGTAAGCGCGATCGTAAGCTTCAAGTAAATTGTCCCCGAGTGCGACACCACATGGGTTAGCATGTTTTACAATCACACAAGCGGGTAAATCGAATTCTTTCACACACTCAAGTGCTGCATCTGTATCGGCGATGTTGTTGTATGATAGCGCCTTACCTTGAAGTTGCGTTGCCGTTGCGACAGAAGCTTCTTGTGGGTTGGCTTCAACATAGAATGCTGCTGCTTGGTGGCTGTTTTCACCATAGCGCATGTCTTGTTTTTTCTCGAATTGCTGATTGAAAGTGCGTGGAAACTTCGATTCCTCGTCACCTTCTTTGTTGTCGCCGTAAGATGGCACCATAGTACCAAAGTAGTTGGCGATCATACCGTCGTAAGCTGCAGTATGTTCAAAAGCTGAGATAGCTAAATCGAAACGTGTTGCCTGAGTTAGTGAGCCATTGTTGGTGCTAATTTCTGTTAGTACGCGGTCGTAATCGTGCGCATTAACGACAATCGCTACATCTTTATGGTTTTTTGCTGCAGAGCGAACCATTGTTGGACCACCGATGTCGATGTTCTCAACTGCGTCGGCGAGCGTACAACCGGCTTTGGCAACAGTTTCAGCAAAAGGATAAAGGTTAACAACAACCATATCGATAGGGTTAATACCGTGCTTTTCCATTACTTCGTCGTCAGTACCACGACGGCCTAGTACGCCACCATGAACTTTTGGGTGAAGGGTTTTTACACGGCCATCCATCATTTCTGGGAAACCGGTGTAATCAGAAACTTCAGTGACTTGAATGTTTTTCTCGGCAAGTAAACGAGCGGTACCGCCTGTCGATAAGATTTCTACGCCGCGATTGGCAAGAGCCTGTGCGAATTCCACAATACCTGTTTTGTCTGATACGCTGATCAGTGCACGGCGAATAGGACGAGCGTTTTCCATGGCTACTATCTCTTTTAATTACACGGTGAATAGAATATTTCCCAAGACCAAGCCCATTTGGTGTGAATTGGTTTTGGGAAATATCCTGATTCTCATCACATCAACAAAACTTGGGTGATGACAATAGTGATTTATCAATAATGGTCATTTGTGTGTAATGTGACCATTATTTTACATGAATAGGAAGATTACGCAAACGTTTGCTTTTTTGGGTGTCTTTAGGAGAAATGAGCAAGATGGCGATGTATTTGATTGGTCAATTAGCAAAGTTATGTCAGGTCAGTAGCGATACATTACGGTTTTACGAAAAAAATGATTTGCTCCAGCCTGCAGGCCGAAGCGACAGTGGTTATCGTTTATATAGTGATGATAATTTATCGCGAGTTAAATTTATCTTACGGGCCAAAGCTATTGGCTTAAGTTTGGAAGAAATTCGTGAGCTATTAGATATCCGACTGGAAGCTAGTCAACATAGTTGTGCGGAAGTAAAAGCGATCACCCAAGCTAAGCTTGACGAAGTGGATATGAAAATAAAGGAACTCTCGCGTATTCGACGCGCGTTAAAAAAGATCAATGATGCGTGTTGTGGCCATGTGGATGATGATGCGAGCCATTGCTCAATCCTTGAGGCCTTGAACGATAGCTGTGATACGCCAGATCCTATCGGTGACACCAAGTCATGTTGTTCAAGGCACAAGAAATAGAACGTATAAATTAATCGCTGGTGGCTTCTTTTGCATTTTGGATCGCATCTTTTGTGGTATCACGGAAAAAGTGTCCCGTTGCTTTGGTTGCATCACGGGTCGCGTGACCAATCTCAGTGAAGCCATCTTTAATATTTTGTTTATCGCTACTGCTACAACCAACTAATGGTAACGAAGCGATCAGTAGTACCGCTAAAACATGTTTATTTAACATCTGAGATCCCTTGATAAAATTTCAAAGACTAGTGTAGCGTTTTTTTATCATGAACCAAGTTAAATTCATGTCATGAATATCGTGATTAGCGTCATTATATTTCATTAGGGCATTGTGAAATTTTGTGATAATTTCCAGTCAAAAGCGTATCGCTAATACGAATTAAAGATAAGGAAAATCGATGTTAAAAGTAAATGAATATTTTGATAGCCAAGTAAAATCAATTGGCTTTGAATCTTCGGGTGATCATGTCAGTGTTGGCGTAATGGCACCTGGCGAATATACTTTTGGTACTGTAGCACCTGAGCGTATGACGGTGGTTAAAGGTGCATTAACTGTAAAACTACCAGGCCATGTTGACTGGGAAACTTACAACGCAGGCGATAACTTTGAAGTTCCAGGTGACAGTTCATTTAATGTGGAAGTATTGGTTACTACTGCTTATCTTTGTGATTACTTATAATTTTAAATTATAGTGATTATCTAAAAGCTTCACTTCGGTGGAGCTTTTTTGTTTGCCGCTGTTTGATATCTCTATGCCGATCCTCGTTCAATTAATTGTGGCGGTAAAATAAACTGTTGTGCCGTTTCATTATGAACCGTCATTTTTGCGAGTAACCGTTGTCCTGCAAGTTGACCCATTTGTCGCGTAGGAGAGCTGATCATGGTTAGGCTTGGCTGAGTTAAAGCCGCTTCAGGGGTATCATCAAACCCAATTAAGCCGATTTGTTGACCAATATAGTTATCTTTTCCGACACTTTTCCCTACCCGTTGAATACCATACATCGCCCCTAATGCAATGGCTGGTCGGTGGCATAATAGCGCGGTAATTTTAGGATGCTGAGTTAGCAGTTGTTGAACATGATCCGCGGCTTGGCACTGGTTATTCTGAGCTTCAATTATCCATTCATTTTTAAACGGTAAGCCATATTGCATTAATGTCGTGCCATAGCCGCCAATACGCTCAGCACGGGTGAGTGAGTCACTGCTGCCACCAATATACGCAATATGACGATGACCTTGTTGGATCAAGTGCTGAGTTGCAAGGATTGCGGCTTGATGATTATCAGGCCCAATATAATCGACCTCATTATTCACGGCGGAGCGGGCCAAGCAAACCGCAGGAATATTGGCTTGTTTTGCCATTTCGAGTACTTTGTTGGTTGCTTCTCTTACCGGGCTAAATGCAATACCTGCGACACCTTGTTGGATCATCGATTGGACACATTGGATTAATTTGTCTGCTTGATGGTTGGACTGAGCAAGAAATAACATATGGTCATGTTGTTCAAGCTCATCGCTTAACCCTGCCGTGACTTCGGTATAAAAGGGATCTGTAATATCCGCTAAGATCCAGCCGATCAAATTTGAGTGATTGGATCGTAAATTCGCTGCGGCGTTATTGCGAACATAGCCTAAGGCTTCAACTGCTTGATTGACCTTATCGATTGTCGCTTTTGATATACGGCCTTTATTGCCCAGCACCAAAGAAACAGTAGAAACGGAGACGCCGGCATAGTCGGCAACATCGGTGATCTTTACTTTGCTTGATTTAGCCATTAGATAGTTAATTACCCTGTATTTATCTATCAATATAAAACGTTATATCTATAATCCGAATATTAACAGGATCACAGTTTTTAATATGTGTTATGGCGCGAGATATGTTCCGTGATCTCGATGCCGATAAAAGTTGATAAAACGTTTTATCATTTATTTCGTAATTCAGCAAAAGCGTTGGCAGAAGTTTTGAGCTCATCTTCGTCGACGTTTTTTTTCAACAAAGTGATAAAACGTTTTACCACTTTGTTTTTGACGAAGATAAAACAGTGATCAGGTGACAATGATGTCTAAATCTGCAAATAAAACAACGCTATGGGAATTTTTCCAAAGCTTAGGTAAAACGTTTATGTTGCCAGTGGCACTTTTGGCGTTTTCCGGTATTTTACTGGGTATTGGTAGCTCGTTATCAAGTGCTGCAGTAAAAGAAAGTATGCCTTTTCTTGATAATACCGTACTGCAATTGCTGTTCATGTGGATGACCAAAGTTGGTTTGGTTGCATTTATCTATTTACCTATCATGTTTGCCGTAGCCATTCCTCTTGGCCTTGCTCGTGAAGAAAAAGGTGTTGCCGCGTTTGCAGGTTTTGTTGGTTACGCAGCACTTAACTTATCGATTAATTTTTACCTAACAGTGGCTGGCGTATTAGGCAATGCGATCGAAGAAAAAGCCTACGGTGTGAAGTCTGTTTTAGGCATAGAGTCGATTGATACTGGCATTTTAGGCGCGGTGATCGTCGGTATTATTGTGGCGAAACTGCATGCACGTTTCTATACCTACAAAATGCCTGATGCATTAGCTTTCTTTGGTGGCGCGCGTTTTGTTCCGATCATCTCAACCTTAACGCTCGGTGTGGTTGGTCTATTAGTACCGCTAGTATGGCCTTACTTTGCTATGGGTATTAATGGTATTGGTAGCTTAATCTCTCACTCAGGCCCATTTGGTCCATTCCTTTTCGGTACCGGTGAGCGTTTGTTATTGCCATTTGGCTTACACCACATTCTTGTTGCATTGGTGCGTTTTACGGAAGCGGGTGGCACGATGGATGTGTGTGGTAACACGGTAAGTGGCGCATTAAATATTTTCTATGCAGAGCTTTCTTGCTCAACAACTAATGGCTTCTCTAACTCGGCAACATCATTCTTGTCGCAAGGTAAAATGCCTGCTTTCCTTGGTGGATTACCCGGTGCTGCTCTTGCGATGTACCACTGTGCTCGCGTTGAAAATCGCAGCAAAGTAAAAGCGTTATTGTTATCAGGTGTGGTTGCGTGTGTGATTGGTGGTATCACAGAGCCATTAGAATTCTTATTCCTGTTCGTTGCACCAGCACTGTACTTTGTTCATGCTATTTTAACAGGTGTTGGCTTTATGGCGATGCACCTATTAGGCGTAACGATTGGTAATACTGATGGCAACATTATCGACTTTTTGATTTTCGGTGTACTTCAAGGTACGGCAACGAAATGGTACTTAGTACCTCTTGTTGCTGCAGTATGGTTTGTGATGTATTACAGCGTATTCCGCTTTGTGATCACTCGCTTTAATTTAAAAACTCCAGGCCGTGAAGTGGCTGATGTAAAAGATGAGTTAGCCTTTGCGGAAACGGGTGAGAAAACGACGGGTTACAAAGGTAATATTATTTTAGAAGCACTGGGTGGTGCTGCAAACATTACGTCACTGGATAACTGTATTACTCGTTTACGTTTATCGGTTAATGATATGAGTTTAGTGAATGACGCCGTACTCAAAGCTAACGGTGCGTTGGGGGTCGTTAAGCTTGACGATCATAACTTACAAGTCGTGATTGGGCCTCAGGTGCATATGGTCAAAAATGAAATGCAGGGCTTAATGCCAGCGACGGCATAATATGATTGCGGAGCCTAGTGCTCCGCTTTTTTGTTTTGGATAACTGTTTTTGCTTGTTGCAAGAGGTTGATATGTTTGATTTCTCTACCCCAGTTAACCGTTATGGTACCTATTGTACCCAGTGGGATTATGTTGAAGCTCGGTTTGGTGAAGCGGATTTATTGCCGTTTACTATTTCTGATATGGATTTCGCCGTTGCGCCATGTATTGAGAAAGCGTTATCTGAGCGATTAGCACATGGTGTATTTGGCTATAGCCGATGGAATCATGATGATTTTAAATCTGCGATCACAGGATGGTTTTCACGCCGCTATCATAGTCCAATCAATCCCGAGCATATTGTGTATGGTCCATCGGTGATTTACATCATTTCGCAATTAGTGATGCAGTGGACAAAACAGGGGGAAGGAGTCCTCATTCATACTCCAGCCTATGATGCGTTTGGTAATATGTTAGCGGCTAATGATCGTCTCATGCTAACAAGCCCGTTGTTAAAAACGGCTGGTGGCAGTTATGAGATTGATTGGGCACAATTTGAAGCACAAGCGGCAAAATCAAACTGTAAAGTGTTATTACTGTGTAGTCCACAAAATCCAACTGGACGAGTATGGACACGTGATGAACTCAGCCGTATGGCACAGATCTGTTTGCAACATCAGGTGAAAGTGATCTCCGATGATATCCATATGGATATGGCATTTAATGATTATATTCCTTGGCCTGAAGTGGCATTAGATGATAATTGGGCGTTGGTTTCTTCAGGATCAAAGTCATTTAATATTCCTGCATTAACGGGCGCATATGCGTTTATTGCCGATCAAACGGTGCGTGAACGGTACCTTACTCAGTTAAAAGCGGCACATGGTTTATCGTCACCGTCGATTTTAGGCGTTATAGGACATATTGCCGCTTATAACCAAGGTGAAGTATGGCTCGATAGTTTAAAAGACTACCTTCAAGCTAACCTTTGTTATGTCGCAGAGCAGTTAAATCAGGCCTTTCCTGAGTTGAATTACCAAGTGCCTGAGGGGACATATTTAGCGTGGATTGATTTAACGCCATTGAGCGTGGATATGGATGCCCTACAACAACGTCTAATTAGTCATTACAAAGTCGCCATTATGCGCGGTGATACCTATGGTCAAGAAGGGCAAGGCTATGTTCGTTTGAATGTCGGTTGTCCTCGTAGCAAAGTAGAAATAGGTCTCAAGGCATTGATGAGTGCATTGCATGATCTAAAACATCAATAGAATATTGCTTGTTTTATAACTAAGAAAAGCTTCGCGTCGGCGGAGCTTTTTTGTATCTGCTATTGCCACTCATTTTTAGAGATCAAGCGTTTTATCAATTGCGCCTTTATATGACATGTAACGCATATGTTGGATTTATAAAAATTATCTGGAGAGAAAGCATTATAGTAACAGTATTTAGCAAGGTTGAGTTCTGGTTAATCACGCCTAACATGTTGCTTTAGATACTTAGAGCCTAATTGATCTTGTCGTTATAGCGAAACTATTTCATGACTAAACGTAATAAGTAGGATAGGGAGTTCTATGAATCTATCGTTAACACATGCATCAATTAGTACCAAAGCTTGGATCATATGGCTGTTATTTGCCATCGGTCTTATTTCTATTTCTGCATTAAATATTTCCTCAACTAATCAACATATGCGAGCTAATTATGAGGGAGGTATTAAGCAAATAGTAGAAGGGGCGGTAGGAGTGGTTAATTACTATCATGCACTTAGCTCCAATGGCACATTGAGCGAAGAAGAAGCGCAAAAACAGGCTTTAGCGGCAATTAACGCAATGCGTTTTGATGGCGGAAATTATATTTTTGCGGGAAATAAGGAAGGCTATCAAATCGCAACCCGTTTTGATGAAATGATGGGGACTGACATTCTGTCACTAACAGACGGTAATGGACGACGATTCGTCGAAGAGCTTTACAGTGTCGGTAAGCAAGGTGGTGGTTTTGTTGATTATATGTGGAAGTCATCGTCAGATCCTAATCAACTGATTTTAAAAACGAGCTATGCTGATTATTTTCATCCTTGGGGCTGGATGATTGGCGCAGGAATGAATATCAAAGCCTTAAACCAAGATATTCAAGCCAGCCAATGGCTATCGTTTGTGAATGTTGCTGTTATTTTGGCAATACTGTCATTATTGATGGCGTATTTTATTCGTAGTATTACTTTGCCAATTAAAAAAACCGTTGCTGCGATGCGCGATCTATCAACCGGTGAAGGTGATTTAACTCAGCGTCTTAAAGAAGAGGGCGGTCCTGAATTAACGGCACTTGCGAAACATTTTAATCGCTTTGTTATTTCTATTCAGGCCATTATCCATAATATTAGTGATGCAGGTTCACAACTGACTCACTCTTCGCGTTGTTTATCACAATCAGTGTTATCGATGGATAGTAATTTAAATCAACAGAAAGAAGACACCGATCAACTCGTGGGGTCAATGGGGGAAATGCTCACTGCGGTTGAAGAAATTGCAGGCAGAACCGTTGATGCCACTGATTTTAGTATTAAAGCAGCGAAACAAACAGAAGCCAGTAAAGTGATTATTCAGCGTAATATTGAAGAGTCACAATTGCTCGCATTAGATATTGGTGAAGCCAGTAAAGTGATCACCCAACTAGCAACAGATAGCCGTAATGTCGATACCGTGTTGGAAGTGATACGTGGCATTGCAGAGCAGACCAACTTATTAGCGTTAAATGCTGCGATAGAGGCTGCAAGAGCCGGTGATGCAGGGCGAGGCTTTGCTGTTGTTGCTGATGAAGTTCGCACCCTATCACAGCGCACACAAGAGTCGACGATTGAAATTCAAACCATTATTGAAAAATTACAACAAGGTGCGGAGCAAGCGGTTGGTGTCATGAATCAGGGGGCTGAAAAAGCCCAGAATGCGTCAAAGATTTCTGCATCGGCAGGGGAAGCGTTGAATTTAATTGTTGAAGAAGTTCATGCGATACAAGGGATGAATCAGCAGATCTCAGCCGCAACAGAGCAGCAATCATTAACCGTTAATAGTATTAATCAAAATGTGGCAAGTTTGAATGATAGCTCGATATCATTGTCGACTGAATCTAATCAGATGTCGTCATCGAGTGAAGAGCTCAATCAAATTTCGGAAGATCTAATGGTGACGATTCAGCGTTTTAAACTGCATTAAAGTAGGACTATTATGTTTTATTTAGCATGACAGTACCGAATAGCAGCCAATAAAAAAGCCATGCCTGAAATACAGGGATGGCTTTTTTATCAATAAGTTAAACTAAATGTATTAGTTCATGCCATATTTTTTAAGCTTCTTACGTAGCGTACCACGGTTGATACCCATCATGGTTGCAGCGCGAGTTTGGTTACCGCGAGTGTACTGCATGATAGTGTCTAATAGTGGTTGTTCAACTTCTGCAAGCACAAGCTCGTACAGATCGTCGACTTCCTGACCATTTAATTGAGCAAGGTAGTTTTTAAGGGATGCCTTCACTGAATCACGTAATGGTTTCTGTGTGATTTGGTCTTGTGAAGTTACAGTTGTTACTGTTAACGCTTCGGAAGTCAGATTTTGTTCGAACATAATTCTGTAAGCTCTTCTAGTATTTATGCAACGTTTTCGAAGTAGCCTTGCAGCGCATCAAGTTGCTGTTGAGCATCCTCGAGTGCGTTGAAGGTCTGGCGGAAATCACCGGCTGGTGCATGTTCTTTCAAGTACCAAGACACGTGTTTACGTGCAATGCGCAGTCCTAGGTATTCACCGTAGAACTGGTGGAGTTCTTGAACATGTCCCAACATGATTTCACTGATCTCATCAATTGATGGGGCAGCGAGGTGTTCACCAGTTGTTAAGTAATGGTGGATTTCTCTAAAAATCCACGGCTTCCCTTGTGCAGGTCGGCCAATCATTAGAGCATCGGCACCCGTATAATCGAGTACAAAGCGTGCTTTTTCCGGGCTATCGATATCACCGTTAGCGATAACTGGGATCGAGATGGCTTGTTTCACCGCTCTAATGTAGTCATATTCCGCTTCACCTTTGTACATACATGCCTTGGTACGTCCGTGAAGGGCGAGGGCTTGTATGCCGCATTGCTCGGCGAGTTTGGCTATGTCGACACAGTTTCTATTTTCCAGATCCCAACCAGTACGGGTTTTAAGCGTAACTGGAACATCTACCGCATCCACCACTGTACGAAGAATGTCTTCGATAAGGTTGGGATATTGCAGTAGTGCAGAACCGGCTAATCGTTTGTTTACTTTCTTTGCTGGGCATCCCATGTTGATATCGATGATTTGCGCACCGTTTTCAACACTGAACTGCGCAGCTTCAGCCATCAACTTTGGATCAGCCCCTGCTATCTGAACCGAACGAATACCTGATTCACCTTCGTGAACCATACGATTGAGCGATTTAGACGTCTTCCAGAGATCTGGGTTCGACGACATCATCTCGCTAACTGCCATACCTGCACCGTAGCGAAGGCATAACTCACGAAATGGCCGATCGGTCACACCCGCCATAGGCGCGACTATCAGCTGGTTTTTAAGTTGATAAGGACCGATTTGCAAAATGTCTCTACCTGACTGTGCCAGTAAGGGCGCGCATTTTACGCATTTTTTGCTCTGCTGAAAAGGCCAATAATTGAGCATGATGATTTTGTTTGCCAAAATCGTATGATTTTCAATCAATTGACCGATTAAATTTATAAATAAAAATCAGCAGTAGTACCCAAAACTGCGTGTGATTATGCCTTACGGCCTGAGATGCGACACCACTCTTCACGTGCAATTACTGGGTCTAAAGCCAGTTCATCGCTGTAGTAGGTTGACACATCAGCCGCTTGGCTTTCTAGCACACCTGAGATCGCTAAGTCGCCACCGTCTTTAACAAGGCTCTTGATCACTGGTGATAGTTCACGCAGTGGGCCTGCAAGGATGTTAGCAACTACAACGTCAGCTTGAATACCTTGAGGCTGATCTTGTGGTAGGTATAGTTCTAGATTGTCAGACACACCGTTACGTTCTGCGTTATCACGTGACGCTAAGATAGCTTGTGGGTCGATATCAATACCAATAACTTTTGCTGCGCCAAGTTTTAGTGCAGCAATCGCTAGAATGCCTGAACCACAACCAAAATCGATAACCGTTTTACCGGTTAGGTCTTGGCTGTCTAACCACTCAAGACAAAGTGATGTTGTTGGGTGAGTGCCTGTACCAAATGCTAGACCTGGGTCTAATAGTACGTTCACCGCATCTGGCTCTGGCGCTTCACGCCAGCTTGGGCAGATCCATAGACGACGACCGAAACGCATAGGGTGGAAGTTATCCATCCACTCACGTTCCCAGTCTTTATCCTCTAACTGCTCGATTTTATAAGCAAAATCATCAGCAATTAATGGGCTGTTTTTAAGCATGTTCAGCACGAAATCCATGTCGGCTTCAGCATCATACAAACCAATTACATCGGTATCACCCCAAAGGCGGGTTTCACCTGGCATAGGCTCGAAAACTGGCGTGTCTTGTGCGTCTAGGAAGGTGACAGACAGAGCACCAGTCTCTTCCATTAGCATGTCGCCAATTGCTTCTGCGCTCTCTGCAGTTGCGTTCAGTTTAATTTGAATCCAAGGCATGGTTTATTCGCTTATTTTGTGACTACTTGAACATAGGGGGCGAAGTCTAGCATGAAATTTCACCAATCCCCATTATCAGATGCCATTCTAGGGATAAAAAAAAGATAGTACCGACTGGCACTATCTTTAATGTAGTTGATTATTTAGCGTGATATAGCCGATTTTAGTCGCTTAATTGCGGTGTTTCTACTTTTGTTGGTTTGGCATAGCTACCAACGACAAAAGCGATCAAACCTAATAATAGCGTTGGTACAATCGCATGAACGCCATTCATATCGGGTTTACTAAATGACAAAATAATGTAGCTACTCAAGCCGACGATCATGGAAGCAAAAGCGCCGGTTGCGGAGGCTTTTTTCCAATATAAGCCGAGTACCAGAGGCCACAAAAATACGGCTTGTAAGCTACCAAAGGCTAATAGGTTAAGCCAAATGATCATATCCGGTGGATTCATCGCAGCGATAAACACTAAGCCTGAGAAAATCCCTGTTACCCATAGTGATAATTTAGGTAGGCGCTTTTCAGCGTGTTCATTATTGGCAATGTTTGGATTGATATAGTTGATATATAAATCTTTGAGCAGTGTTGCTGAAGCTTGAATGAGTTGTGAGTCGATAGTCGACATAATCGCCGCCATTGGGCCTGCCAAGAACACACCGGCTACAACAGGTGGTAATACGGTTACCATAAGGGTTGGCATGATCTGATCGGGGCTAGCGATATCAGGCACGATAGCACGGCCTAATGCGCCTGCTAAGTGCATCCCAAACATCAGTAGCGCTACCATGATGGTACTGAGTACCATGCCTTTATGCAGTGAATTACTGTCTTTATAAGACATACAACGTACCGCAGCATGCGGCAAACCGATGACACCAAAACAGACCAAAATCCAAAAACTCAACATAAAGGGCTGACTCAGGAAATGATTTGGACCGTAAGGGGTAATTAACGCCGGATCAATATCGTGAAGCTTGGTGACTAATGCGCCGATACTTCCGCCGGCATGCACGATCCCAACCAGTAACGCAATGGTACCGATGATCATCATCAAGCCCTGTAAAGTATCAGTCATCACAACAGCACGAAAGCCACCAATTGTCGTGTATAGGCCTACGGTGATCGCAAAGATCATTAAGCCATGCATATACGATAGGCCTGTTACGGTTTGGAGCAGACGTGCACCACCGACAAACTGTACGACCATGGTGCCAAAGAAGGCGATCAGTAATGACAGTGAAGCAAAAATGACAACGCCACGGTTTTTATAGCGAGCATAAAGGATGTCATTAAGGGTTAATGCGTTATGACGTCTCGCTTCGATGGCAAATTTCTTACCGAGTACACCAAGGGTCAGCCATGCTGCGGGTAACTGGATCATCGCAAGTAATACCCAGCCTAAGCCCATTTTATAGGCAGCCCCTGGACCACCAATAAAGGTGCTGGCGCTGGCGTAAGTGGCTGCAAGGGTCATCGCAAGGACAAAGCCGCCCATGCTACGCCCACCGACTAGGTACTCGGTAAGAAAGTTTCCTTTGCTTTGAAAGCGTCGGGTGTAAAGTGCCATCGCAAAGACTGCGGCAAGGTACAGTACGATAGGAATAATGAGTTGGCTATTCATGGGGGTCTTCGTGGTTAATATCTAAAGGAAGATCTCGGTAGACGACTTTGACCATGACACCGCACATGACGGTAAAAATGATCGGGCCGACAATGCATGACATCAAGAACCAGAGTGGAAAGCCAAAATATAGGGTTGGCATGCTTAGATCACCGATGGCGGGCGCTAAGCCGTAGGCGGATAGGTACCACCAAAGAAAATAAGCTAACGCTAGTCCTATCGCCCAGAGTGCCTCTTTATGGGCTTGGCGATAGCGTGCTGAGAGCGTTTTCATGCTGTATCTCCAGTTGTTATCAAGTGTTTTCCTACTCAATACAGTGTAGTAACTAGTAGGGTTGGTCAAAAAGGTGGGCTATTGTGGCAAAAGATGCTGTGTTATGCCATGTGAACCGATCAATCGAGGTGAATTGAGATTGGGTATAAACAAAAAAGACTACCCGAAGGTAGCCTTTTATCGTCAAGCAAGTTCGCTTATTGCAGACCGAGTTTCTTCTCAAGGTAGTGGATGTTTGCGCCACCTTTTTGGAAGTTCTCGTCAGCCATAATATCTTGCTGAAGCGGAACGTTGGTTTTAATGCCGTCGATGATCATTTCGCTCAATGCATTACGCATACGAGAAATAGCGACATCACGATTTTCACCGTACGCAATTAACTTACCGATCATTGAATCGTAGTAAGGCGGTACTGTGTAACCTGAATAGATGTGTGATTCCCAACGGATACCCATACCACCTGGCGCATGGAAACGCTCGATAGTACCTGGGCAAGGTAGGAAACGCTCTGGATCTTCAGCATTAATACGACACTCGATAGCATGGCCACGAATTTGAATATCGCTTTGGCTAAATGACAGCGGTTGACCTGCGGCAATACGTAGCTGCTCTTTGATCAAGTCAACGCCTGTTACCATTTCGGTTACTGGGTGCTCAACCTGAATACGGGTGTTCATTTCAATGAAGTAGAACTCACCGTTTTCGTAAAGGAATTCGAATGTACCTGCGCCACGGTAATTGATTTCTAAACATGCACGAGTACAACGCTCACCGATGTACTTACGCATTTCTTCGGTAATGCCCGGTGCTGGTGCTTCTTCAACCACTTTCTGGTGACGACGCTGCATCGAACAGTCACGTTCACCTAAGTGAATCGCGCCACCTTGACCATCAGCTAAGACTTGAACTTCAATGTGACGTGGGTTTTCAAGGTATTTCTCCATGTAAACCATGTCGTTATTGAAACAAGATTTTGCTTCAGCACGGGTCATTGCGATCGCTTCAGTCAATTCATTTTCTGAACGAACCACACGCATACCACGACCACCGCCGCCACCAGAGGCTTTGATGATCACAGGATAACCGATACGTTTAGCAAAAGATTTGTTCTTTGCTTCATCGTCATCAAGTGGGCCGTCAGAGCCAGGTACACAAGGTACGCCAGCTTTTTTCATTGCCGTAATAGCAGAAACTTTATCGCCCATTAGACGAATAGTGTCAGCTTTTGGACCTACGAAAATAAAGCCTGAACGCTCAACTTGTTCTGCGAAGTCAGCATTTTCAGAAAGGAAACCGTAGCCTGGGTGGATAGCGACTGCCCCTGTAATTTCAGCGGCACTGATAATACGAGGAATATTTAAGTAACTATCGATACCGCGTGCAGGACCAATACATACTGACTCGTCAGCAAGTAGAACGTGCTTAAGATCGCGGTCAGCGGTTGAGTGAACCGCAACCGTTTTAATCCCTAGCTCTTTACAAGCGCGCAAGATACGAAGTGCAATTTCACCTCGGTTTGCAATTACTAATTTATCTAACATAGCCAGAGCCTCGATTACTCGATGATGATAAGAGGCTGATCGAATTCAATCGCATCGCCGTCTTCTGCAAGAATAGCGACAACTTTACCGGCTTTGTCAGCTTGGATTTGGTTCATCATTTTCATCGCTTCAACGATACATAGTGTGTCGCCGATATTCACCGATTGACCAACTTCAACAAATGATTTTGCTTCAGGGCTTGGAGAGCGGTAGAAAGTACCAACCATAGGTGAAAGCACAGAGTGACCTGATGCAACAGGTGCTGGTGCTTCAGTTGCAGCTACAGGTGCTGCTGCTGGCGCTTCTACCGATGCAGTTGGCATAGGCTGTTGTGCCATTGGCGCTGCCATGTATTGTTGTGGCATTGCTGTTGCTGGAACGCTACGGCTGATGCGTACTGATTCTTCACCTTCAGAGATTTCTAGCTCAGCGATGCCTGATTCTTCTACAAGCTCAATTAGCTTCTTGATTTTACGAATATCCATTTATATTTCTCTTTTTATATTGTTCAGTTAGCTATCTGCATGCAGACGACGTACCGCTGCATTCAGGGCGAATTCATAGCCGTCAGGGCCTAAGCCACAAATCACGCCTACTGCTTTATCGGATAAGTAAGAATGATGACGGAAAGGTTCACGAGCGTGGACATTAGATAAATGCACTTCAATAAACGGAATGGCGACGCCGAGTAAGGCATCACGAAGGGCTACACTCGTATGAGTAAAAGCAGCAGGATTGATAATGATGAAATCGACCTTGCCATAAGCTTGATGGATTGCATCAATTAACACATGTTCCGCGTTGGATTGAATATGTTCTAATGCCACACCTAATTGGGTAGCTTTAGCAGTGAGCCCATCAACCACTTGAGTTAATGTTTGATGGCCATAATGGCCCGGCTCTCGTAGACCTAGTAAGTTAAGATTAGGTCCATTTATTAATAAAATTCGTTTAACGGTCGACATCTTGACGTATTTTCACTTGTTTATGAGGTTAAACTCTAACAACTTGCAGACTTATGCAATTTTGTTTCCGTGTGTCCGTTTTTTTACTGCTAAACGTTCATTGTTGAGCAATTATAGTGAATTCACCGCAAATCGCAGCAAAATACTGGTCTAATCACCACTTTTTTGTGCGAACACGTGTAAGCCTTAGTGAGGAGTGTCGTTACTATTAGAGGTTTTATCTTACGACAAGTTCACTCTACTAAGTGTAAGAATTTAGTAATAATTATGACTAAATTCGAACCATACCCACAAGATGAAAAACGGTAAAGTTCAGTAGATAATATTTGACGAATAAATCAACAATCAAGCTGTTGATTTATTCAGCATTGCGATCAAAGTGGCGTATTTTAGGCTGAGAAGGCTGGTATTTAGCTGAATTGAATGAAGATAATGATGGCGAGAAAATAAAAAAGACCGCAATTGAGCGGCCTTTGTATATTGATAAAAAAGTTGAATTACATCACTTTTTGTTTTTCTTCAATGAGTCGATCAACGACGGTTGGATCAGCAAGGGTTGAAGTATCACCTAAGGTTGAGGTATCTCCAGTTGCTATCTTACGAAGAATTCGGCGCATGATCTTACCTGAACGGGTCTTCGGTAATGCATCTGTCCAGTGTAAGAAGTCTGGTGTAGCGATAGGACCGATTTCCTTACGTACCCAGTTTTTCACTTCTTTATGCAGTTCTGCACTTGGGATTTCACCATCGTTTAGGGTGATATAGGCGTAAATTGCTTGGCCTTTTATCTCATGTGGTACACCCACAATCGCCGCTTCTGCAATCTTATCGAAAGCAACGAGTGCAGATTCAATTTCAGCCGTTCCCATACGGTGACCTGAAATATTTAACACGTCATCGACACGACCTGTGATCCAGTAATAACCGTCTTCATCACGACGTGCGCCGTCACCGGTGAAGTACATACCTTTAAAGGTAGAGAAGTAGGTCTGCTCAAAACGTTCGTGATCGCCCCAAAGCGTACGCATTTGACCTGGCCATGAATCGGTCATGACTAAGTTACCGTCAGTCGCGCCTTCAAGGATATTACCGACGTTATCAACCAGTGCTGGTTGTACACCAAAGAATGGACGCGTAGCAGATCCTGGTTTTAGTGCGGTTGCACCCGGTAGTGGGGTAATTAAAATGCCGCCTGTTTCTGTTTGCCACCATGTATCTACGATTGGGCAACGTTTGTCACCAATTGTACGGTGATACCATTCCCATGCTTCAGGGTTAATGGGTTCGCCAACAGAGCCCATGATACGCAGTGATGAACGGTTAGTACCTTCAATTGCTTCATCACCTTTCGCCATTAGTGCACGAATCGCAGTAGGTGCTGTGTATAAAATGCTGACTTGGTGCTTATCAACCACTTCACTCATGCGACTGGTTGATGGGTAGGTTGGCACACCTTCAAATAAAACGGTTGTTGCACCATTAGCGAGTGGTCCGTATACCAAGTAGCTGTGACCTGTGATCCAACCCACATCTGCGGTACACCAGTACACATCACCTTCTTGGTAATCAAATACATATTTAAACGTCATCGTGGCGTAAACCAGATAGCCACCTGTAGTGTGAAGTACACCTTTAGGCTTACCTGTTGAGCCTGACGTATAAAGAATAAACAGAGGATCTTCAGCGTTCATTGGCTCAGGAGCACAGTGAGCCGAAGCCACTGCTGTTGCTTCATGCCACCATACATCGCGATCATCATTCCAAGCAACTTCACCGCCTGTACGTTTAAAGACAACCACTTTTTCAACCGTCGTTACTTCAGGGTTGACTAGCGCGTCATCGACATTTTTCTTAAGGGGAACGGCACGACCACCACGTACGCCTTCATCAGCAGTCACAACTACTTTTGCATTTGAATCGATAATACGTCCAGCCAAGGCTTCCGGAGAGAAACCGCCAAAGACGATAGTGTGCACCGCACCAATACGGGTACAAGCGAGCATTGCAATTGCCGCTTCGGCAACCATTGGCATGTAAAGACACACTACGTCACCTTTACGAACACCTTGGCTCTTCAGGGCGTTAGCAAACTGACAGACTTCTTGATGTAATTCATTGTAGGTTAGGGTGGCGTCATCATTAGGATCATCACCTTCCCAAATAATTGCTGCTTGATCGCCTTTGGTCGCGAGGTGGCGGTCAATACAGTTAGCAGAGACATTAAGCTCACCGTCTTCAAACCATTTAATGCTGACGTGGCCGGTATCAAATGAGGTGTTTTTAACTTTAGTAAATGGTGTCATCCAATCAACGATTTGGCCATGTTCACGCCAAAAACCTTCAGGGTTAATCACTGATTGCTGATACATCTCACGGTATTGCTCTTCATTGATATGAGCTGTTTTTGCGATGGTCTCATTGACCGGATAAACGTGAACCTCACTCATCCTATTCTCCTTGAGTTCTTATACTTTCTGCGCCCTGCATCCTTAGCCGATGTAATAAGGGTGAGCAAACTGACTTTTTATAGTTGTTTTGTGCTGCGTATACGTTGTGCCATTTTGTGTGTGTCTACAATTAGACTTTAGGATGAGAGAGCTGGATCAAAGGGCGTAAATGCAAGTTACATGGATTTTTCATGACAATTTGTAGATGAATATAGGAACTTGAGTGATAGCGTGAGGCGAATAAAAATAAAAAGGAGATCTAAGTCGCACTATTAGAGTAATTATGTGTTGTTAGTGGGGTTAAATTGCGGACTGACATTAGTTTGAGAAGGAAACTACGTCATAATATGTTGCTTTTTTATTCACCACATTATGCGAGATCACTATGTTTACACGTTCGCCCTACAGCTGGAGCTCACAATACTTGTGGGGCTTCTTCTTCTCTTACGGTGTTTACCTGCCATTTTGGGCTATTTGGTTTAAGCATATTGGAGTGGATGATTCTGATATTGGGTTGCTGTTGGGCTTAGGTTTTGCCGTTCGTTGCTTAGCTAATTTAGTCTTAACCCCGCGTATCCATAAAGTAGAGCATCTTATCCCTGCTTTACGAGGTTTTACTCTGCTCGGTCTGCTTGCTTGTATTCTTTATATTGTCGGTGGTGGGGGATTATGGGTACTTGCTGCTGTCACTATCTTATTTAATTTATCCGCAGGGCCTATCGTGCCAATTTCTGATGCTATCGTGAACCATTATGCAAAAGATGGGCATCTTGATTATGGTCGCACCCGTTTATGGGGATCGATTGCCTTTATTGCGGGTTCAACGGTAGTAGGGATGCTGGCTAATCACTATGGTGCCGATATCATTCCGTGGGTGGCATTATCAGGTTTAGCTTTCTCACAATTAATGGCGGCAAGAAACCCTGCGATTATGCCATTCGATGAAGGGAGCTCTGAGCAAGTTCGCCCTGCATTGTGGGGGATTCTACGTAATGGTGCGGTGATTAAGTTGATTGTGATTGCGGCATTACTGCAAGGTAGCCATGCGGCTTATTATGGTTTTAGCTCTATCTATTGGCAGAAAATTGGTTTTAGTGAATCAATGATTGGTTACCTATGGAGCTTCAGTGTTGCTGCAGAAGTGATGGTATTTCTGGTTAGTAAGCGCTTATTTTCTGGCTGGTCGGTAAATAATATGTTTCGCTTAGCAGCATTCGGTGTCTTGGTGCGTTGGGGATTAACCGCCACTTTGACAGAGCAGTGGCTGATGTTCCCCGTTCAAGCTTTACATGGCGTAACTTTTGCTGCAGCTCACTTAGCGGCGATTCGCTATATTCAACAACAGCCGAGTAACCATTCTGTCGCGCTGCAATCGTTATACAACGCGATTCCGTTGGGAGCAGTAATGGCAGTATTAACATCGATGAGTGGTTGGATGTATGGTAATTGGGGGGCTAATGTGTTTTGGATCATGGCCGCGATGGCTTTTCCGGTGTTCTTTATTCGTTTAACGCCTTCTCAACAGATCGCGGCGACCGACTATCAAACCAGTAAAGCATAGTGATTACTAACTTCTATTCTAAAGCGCAGTCTTGATGGCTGCGCTTTTTTATTGCGATAAAGAAAAGAGAAGGCTCACTATCTTACTGAGAGAACTGTGATCAGACAGGATTGAGTAAGCTGTGACAACTTAGTTACAGTGGTGAATCAGTTTTAAAAGGATGATGTGTGATGGTACAGGGATGGATTGTTATAACCGTATCACTGGTATATCTCGGCGTACTGTTCGCGATTGCATGGTATGGCGATAAAAAAAGCCAATGGTTAGCAGGGTGGCGACCGTGGATATATAGTTTATCCATTGCGGTGTATTGTACCTCGTGGAGTTTTTTTGGCACGGTGGGACAAGCTAGCCGTGAGCTGTGGTCTTTCCTCCCCATTTATCTCGCGCCAATTATCGTATTTACTTTAGGCTGGAAAGTCTTAGCTCGGCTGATCTTTATTGCTAAGCGAGAACACATTACTTCAATAGCGGATTTCATTGCAGCCCGTTACGGAAAATCGCAAGGTTTAGCCATGCTCGTCACCGTGATCGCGGTGATAGGTATTTTGCCTTATATCGCGTTGCAGTTGCGTGGCATTACGCTGGGGCTTGAACAGATCACGCCGAATTTAGGCGAAATGTTTAATCAAGAAGGGTTAGATACTGCGTGGATAGTGTCCGGTGTATTAGCATTATTTTCTATTTTGTTTGGTACTCGGCATATTGATTCCACCGAGCACCACCGCGGTATGATGATGGCGATAGCGTTTGAGTCATTGATCAAGCTTGCAGCGTTTCTCGCGGTTGGCATTTTCGCGCTGAGTTTATTTAAAACCGCTCCTCAGCTCAACGCACTAAGTTGGCAATCACTTACTTACACATCGCCTAATGTCGGTAGCTTATTTATTCATATGTTACTTACCATGGCGGCAATTATCTGTTTGCCTCGTCAATTTCATACCATTGTAGTGGAAAACCATAGCCAAGCTGATTTACATAAAGCGCGTTGGATCTTTCCTTGTTACCTGTTCTTAATGGGGATTTTTGTTATCCCCCTTGCTTTGATTGGCCAGCAATTACTACCGAATGTTTCAGCAGATACTTACGTAATTAATTTACCGTTACAGCAAGGTGCGAACGGTATTGCGCTGCTCGCTTTTATTGGGGGGGCCTCCGCGGCGACAGGGATGGTGATTGTTTCAACCATCGCTTTGGCAATCATGGTATCAAATGATTTAGTGATGCCCTTAATGTTACGTCGAGTACGCATTGGGCCGCGTAATTTTTCAGCTTTTTCTGGCTTATTATTAAATGTCCGTCGGGTGTTAATTGCGGTGTTATTACTTGCAGCATGGGGCTTTTATCATGTGCTAGATAACGTTCATTCACTGTCGGCGATAGGTTTATTGTCATTTGCTGCGATTGCACAATTTGCTCCAGCGTTGCTTGGCGGTATTTACTGGCGCTTTGGTAATAAAAAAGGCGTGTATACCGGTTTAGTTGGTGGGATGACGATTTGGCTTATTACCATGATGAGTCAAACCAGTATGTTGGCAGGGGATGCGGGCAGTAATGTTTTACTGTGGTTATTAAGTCCACCACAACTGCCTATTTTACGAAGCTTGACTTCTGTTGATTGGGGCATGTTGTTGAGCTTATGTGTCAATGTTAGTTTGTTTGTCGGGGTTTCATTAATAACACGGTCGTCACTCACTGAGCGTTTACAAGCGGCTTCTTTTGTTGGTGCTTCTCCTGCAGAAACGGAAGATGGAAGCTTATATCAAACCCGTGTGACGGTCGCTGAATTAGAAATGTTGGCTTCTCGTTTTGTTGGCCGTAAACGCGTTCGCCATGCATTTGCTCAGTTTGCCGAGCAGCAAGGTAATCGCTTAGAGCCTCAGCAACAAGCTTCTGCCAGTATGATCCGTCATACCGAAAGAGTATTGGCTGGCGTTTTTGGTGCCTCTTCAGCAAGGTTAGTGCTTACTTCTGCCTTGCAAGGAAGAAACATGCAATTAGAAGAAGTCGCAACGATTGTTGATGAAGCTTCTGAGTTGTTTGACTTTAGCCGAGGGTTATTACAAGGAGCGATTGAGCATATTAGCCAAGGTATCGCTGTGGTTGATAAACAGCTTCGGCTGGTGGCATGGAACCAACGGTATTTAGAGCTGTTTTCTTTTCCTCCCGGTTTGATCCAAGTTGGTCGCCCTATTACTGATGTGATTCGGTATAACGCTGAGCAAGGATTATGTGGCCCCGGCGATCCTGAAGCACATGTAGCTAAACGAGTTGAGCATTTACAGCGGGGAACGGCACATACGTCATCGCGAATTCGGCCTGATGGACAAGTGATAGAAGTACAAGGTAATCCAATGCCTGGTGGTGGTTTTGTGATGAGTTTTAGTGATATTACCGCGTTTCGTCAGGTTGAAATGGCATTAAAAGAAGCCAATGAAAACCTTGAAGCGCGAGTTAAAGAGCGGACCCAACAGCTTGAACAATTGAATCATCAATTAATGATAGCCACTCAGCAAGCGGAGCAACAAGCGCAATCCAAAAGTCGCTTTTTAGCGGCGGTGAGTCATGATTTGATGCAACCGCTCAATGCTGCGCGCCTTTTTTCATCTTCGTTAA
Source organism: Photobacterium sp. GB-1 (assembly GCF_003026165.1). Taxonomy (NCBI): domain Bacteria; kingdom Pseudomonadati; phylum Pseudomonadota; class Gammaproteobacteria; order Vibrionales; family Vibrionaceae; genus Photobacterium; species Photobacterium sp. GB-1. The sequence continues at coordinate 45,627 of NZ_PYOB01000020.1, forward strand.
CTGAAGTTGCTGAGGGCAAAGAAAGTGCGCGTTTAGCCACTCATATCGAAAGTGCATTAGGCGCAGCAGAAGATCTGATTGGAGATCTGTTGGATGTTTCTCGTTTAGAAGCAGGTAAATTACAAACACATATTGTGCCGTTTAAAGTCAGTGATGTGCTTAATACATTATCGGCTGAATTTGGTGCTTTAGCGCAACAACAACAGATCACCTTTGATGTGGTATGCAGTGATGCAGTGATCATCTCAGATGCCAAGCTCTTACGCCGTGCTTTGCAAAATTTCTTAACTAATGCTTTTCGTTATAACCCTAGCGGTAAAGTGTTGTTAGGTGTGAGGCGTCGAGGCCTGCGTTTACAGATTGAGGTTTGGGACAATGGACCGGGGATCCCGATAGAAAAGCAGACCAATATCTTTGATGAATTTACCCGTATAGAACAAACAGGGAGCGAGCATGGCTTGGGATTAGGGCTGGCGATTGCGCGTGGGATCTCACGGGTATTGGATCACCCATTAGATTTACGCTCATGGCAGGGAAAAGGCACAGTCTTTTCGTTATCAGTACCATTAGGTAATGCGTCTATGCTAGCTGCTTGTACGCAGGTATCCACAACTGAGATCAAAGCGCCATTAGCTGGGCTGAAAGTGCTGTGTGTCGATAATGAAAATGACATTTTATTAGGAATGGAAACCTTACTCACTCGCTGGGGCTGTGAGGTTAAATTAGCTGAAAACCTTGATGAAGCTATGTGTGCTCTCGAACAACAGTGGCAACCCGATGTGATCTTTAGTGATTACCATTTATCCCATCAACAAACAGGATTAGAAGTATTGCTGCAATGCCGTTCAAGGTTAGGTGATAGTTTTAAAGGGGTGGTGATTAGCGCAGATAGAATGACCGAAAATCAGGCCGCGATCCGAGGCCATGGTTTTGGATTTATCAGTAAACCAGTTAAGCCATTAAAGCTTCGCGCGGTACTGAATCAATGTTTGCCTGTAGAAGCATAATGTGAATTAGTACAAAGAAAAAGGCGGAGTCCAATGGACTCCGCAAAAGCTAGGGAAGTATAGCTAAGGAGAAGTGAGGTATTGCTTAGTGATCTTGGGCAGCGCCAGAGCCTTGAGGGAAGCGGATAGATTCCACCATCTCTTGGACATCATCAGGTACTTCGGCAGTAAACTTATTCACCACAATCGCGACAACAAAGTTTAGACACATACCAAGCGTACCGATCCCTTCTGGGCTAATACCAAAGAACCAGTTGTCAGGTGTACTTGCTGCAGGGTTAATAAATTTGAAGTAAATAATGTAAGCTGCAGTGAAAGTAATACCCGAAATCATGCCTGCTATCGCCCCTGATTTATTCATCTTCTTATAGAAGATCCCAAGAATAATGGCAGGGAAGAAAGACGCGGCGGCTAAGCCGAATGAGAAAGCAACTACTTGAGCAACAAAGCCAGGTGGATTGATTCCTAAGTAGCCCGCACCCACAATCGCTACGGCGGCACCAATACGGGCGGCGAGTAACTCTTGTTTGTCGGTCATGTTCGGTTTCAAGCCTTTTTTCAGTAAATCATGTGAAATAGAGGTGGATATCACCAGTAGTAACCCTGCAGCGGTTGATAGTGCGGCAGCTAAACCACCGGCGGCAAGCAGTGCGACAACCCAGTTAGGTAACTTAGCTAGTTCAGGGCTGGCTAATACAATGATGTCACGGTTGATCTTCATTTCATTACGATCATCGCCAGAGTAGAACATCTTGCCGTCATTATTTTTATCTTCCCACGCGACAAGGCCCGTTTTTTCCCAGTTTTTCACCCAACCAGGTGCTTGCTCGGCAGGAACCCCTTTCATGTCTGGGCCATTGATCGTATCAATCATATTGACACGGGCAAATGCGGCAACAGCTGGTGCGGTAGTGTATAAAATGGCAATAAAGACTAATGCCCAGCCAGCTGATACGCGTGCATCTTTTACTTTTGGTACAGTGAAGAAACGGATAATTACATGAGGTAGACCTGCAGTACCCACCATAAGAGCAGCACAGATGAAGAACACATCGACCATACTTTTTGAACCATCGGTGTAAGCGGTGAAGCCAAGTTCAGTTGTTAAACCATCTAGCTTTTCAAGTAGATACGTTTCAGAGCCATTGACTGTTGAGCCTAAACCAAATTGTGGAATAGGGGATCCTGTCATCATTAAAGAAGTAAAAATAGCGGGAACCATGAAGGCAAAAATTAACACACAATATTGCGCGACTTGGGTATAGGTGATCCCTTTCATACCACCCATTACTGCGTAGAAGAAGACGATCCCCATACCGATAATGATCCCCATGTTGATATCCACTTCTAAGAAACGAGCGAATACTACCCCGACTCCACGCATTTGGCCTGCTACATAAGTGAATGAAACAAAAATGGCACAGAACACAGCCACCATGCGGGCAGTTTTAGAGTAATAACGATCGCCGATAAAATCAGGTACCGTAAATTTACCGAATTTACGTAAGTAAGGTGCCAGACATAGCGCTAATAATACGTAGCCGCCAGTCCAACCCATTAAGTAGACGCCACCATCGTAACCAATGAATGAGATGATCCCTGCCATTGAAATAAATGAGGCGGCTGACATCCAGTCTGCAGCTGTTGCCATGCCGTTAGCGACAGGGTGGACACCACCGCCAGCAACATAGAACTCACTGGTTGATCCTGCACGAGCCCAAATCGCAATACCGATATAAATGGCGAATGTAATGCCGACGAGAATAAAGGTCCAAGTTTGAATATCCATGTGACGCTTCCTTAATCTTCCTGAACGTTGAATTTACGATCGAGTGCATTCATGCGATTAACATAAACAAAGATCAGAATGACAAAGGTATAAATCGCCCCTTGCTGCGAGAACCAAAAACCTAACTTAAAACCACCAATTTGAATGGTATTGAGGGCATCAACAAATAAGATCCCTGCGCCATACGAAACACCAAACCAGATTGCGAGTAGCGATCCCATGATACTGAGATTTTCTTTCCAATAGGCTTGTGCTTGCTCCTTGGATGCGAACGCCATTGTTATCTCCTTCACAATTTCAAATACGATATTTGTTGTTAATAAATTGTTACGAAAGAAACAATAGCAATGAAAGTAGATTCTATCTGTGCAACTTTAGTCGAGGGTAAAAAAGCAAAAACGCCCTGATGAGGGCGTTTTTGTGAGCGGTAAATCGCTTTTTATAATGAAGACGGCAATTATGATTAGCCAAAAGTCTAAGTTAATAGGTAGAAATCTTTTATACCCATTAAAAGATTATTGACGGCAACAGCGGCCAATATTAATCCCATGACACGGCTGATGATCGCCGCGCCTACATTACCAATGTATTGTTGGATTTTATTGGCGCCAAGTAAGAGTAATAAGGTAATCAGTAATACCGATATCATCACCAGTGTCGTAATGATTTGTTCACTGATGGCGTAGCGATTGTTATCTGTCAGCATCACGATAGCCATCATAGCGCCAGGAGATGCAATGGAGGGAATAGCAAGTGGGTAGACAGCTAAGCTGCCCAACTCTGAATGAGCGACTTCTTCTTTGCTCATTTTACATTCTTGATCGACTTTACCCTCACCAAAAATCATGGTTAAGGCAAAAAGTAGTAGAACGAGCCCGCCAGCGGCTTGAAAAGCGGGCAATGGAATTTGCATCGCTTCTAATAGTACCTGACCGACAATAACAAAAAATAATAATACACCTGTTGCAATAGCAACGGCTTTTAAAGCAACAATACGCTGTTGTTGTGCAGTTAATTGTTGGGTTTGAGAAAGGTAAACCGGGACTGAACCGATAGGATCAATCACAGCCCAAATAAGAACAAATTGAGTCACTAAGGCAGTAAGCAAACGACCCTCCATAAGCTAAGGCAATGAAATAGTGTGAGTAGCCGCTTACGAGTGTATCAAAATATTCAATTGTGATGGTTAGTCACATTTTATTTAAGGCATGATAACGTAACAAAATATTATCAGACCGATAGTGAAAGGGGCGTTATAGATCCAGCTGTTGCAACAATATAACGGCTTGGGTTCTATTTTTGACTTCAAGCTTGCGAAATATCGCGGTCATGTGTGCTTTTATCGTTGCTTCAGAAACGGTTAGCTCGTAAGCAATCTGTTTGTTGAGCAAGCCATCTGACAACATGCCTAATACTTTATATTGCTGTGGCGTTAGTGTGGCAATTTTATCTGCTAGATCTCGATAAGCGTTATTGTTATCTGCGATGTCTTCAGGAAAAAAAGGTTCACCATCGAGGACTTGATTCAGTGCAGAGATCAACGCACGCATATCACTAGATTTTGGAATAAAGCCAAATGCACCATGACTATGAACCTGACGAATGACTTTTTCTTCTTCACTGGCAGAGATCACAACAGTCGGTAGTTCTGGGTATTGTTGACGAAGTTGGATTAATCCAGACATGCCATTTGCACCAGGCATTTTGAGATCGAGTAACAGCAAATCGACATCAGGCTCTTTTTCTAACAACGCAAATAAAGAATCAAGGGAGTCTGCCTCGAGCAGGTTCGCACCGCTAATCGCCATATGGACCGATTGAAACAGGGCATTACGAAACAGAGGATGATCATCGGCAATAACGATAGTGTGCTGAGCTTCCATGGCAGTACTTTTTTTATTATTAATAAACTAACGCTAACACTTCACTGATCACTGCGCAATTTTCATACCATAAAGATCTGAAGTTGATCCTTAATCATTCACTTTAGTTGTAACTCAACACTTCTATTTTGTTAAATGTGACTGTTTTTCTGCAAATAGTTACTGGAGATGCAGTGCTTGTTGGTGCAGGTGTTCACTAAATTTACTGGCATCCATAAACCCTGTTACTCGGGCTTTCGTTGCTTGGTTACCGTTATTATCCCAGAACAATAATGTTGGGAAACCTATGACATTTAGCTGTTGCATCAACGCTAGATCTTGTGGGGTATTAGCGGTCACATTCGCTTCGAGTAAGGTGTATTTCTGTAATTGCATCGCCACGGATGGTGAAGGGAAGACTTCTTTTTTGTAGGTAATACAAGGCGCACACCAATCAGCGGTTACGTCCAGCAATACCGGTTTATGTTGGCTTGCTGCGTCTGCTAACGCTAGATCTAAATCATCAATAGATTGAATAGAGATAAAAGTAGTGGTCGAAATGAGCTGAGCTTGGCGTTCTAAATGTTTAATCGTGGTAAAGAGGAAAATAGAGCACAGACCAATAATGATCCCAAGTCCAATGCTATATAACCCTTTATATGGGATAGGGTGGCGGCAGATAAACCAGAGTGTTCCGCAAGATAACAGGATACATATAATCGTTATCGCCATGATAATCGGGTAATTAGTTAATAACATCATAGTGATAACTCTTATCTTTGGGGATGTTATTAGCTTAGCAAGAATTTCATCAATTTGTGTAAATGGATGTCAAAGTTAAGACAAAAAAAGATTGCTCGAGAGCAATCTTTTTTAAAATTGGAATGTGTATTTGGTATTACAGCAAGAAGCCGCCAACAGCAAAACCAAGTGCTACGGAAGTCGCTATCGTAACGACACCAGGGACAAAGAATGGGTGGTTAAAGACAAGGTTACCAATACGGGTGGAACCTGTGTCATCCATTTCAACGGCAGCCAATAGGGTTGGGTAAGTAGGCAGAACGAACAATGCACTCACTGCTGCAAATGAAGCAATCATAGTTAGCGGTGCGACGCCAATCGCCAATGCTGCTGGCATCAGTGCAACAGTTGTTGCGCCCTGAGAGTAAAGTAGCATTGATGCAAAGAATAATACCAGTGATAGCATCCATGGGTATTCACCTAATAGAGAACCAGCAACTTCCTTGATACCATCAACGTGGGCGTTAACAAATGTTGAACCTAACCATGCCACACCTAATACACAGATACAGGCAGTCATACCTGAACGGAACGTCGGCGCAGAAGCAATTTTTGATGCGTCAATCTTACATAACCAAACGGTAGCTGCAGCTGCTGTTAGCATTACCGACATGATTGCTTCGTTACGACCTAGAGTTGGGTTGTCAATTAAGCCAATAGAGTGCGAAATAGCAGCGGCGTAGCAAACGACAAAGATAATCGCGACTAAAAAGATGTAAGTTGCCCGTTTTGCTTGAGGTTTAATTTCGCGACGGCTTGTATTATCAGCCGTTACTAGACCTTTTGCTAGGCGTTCTTGATAAATAGGATCATCTTTTAGCTCACACCCCATAAAATTGGCAACAAAAGCGCCAACCATACAAGCAATGAATGTTGTAGGGATACAGATTGCCAGTAGTGTTACGTAGCTTACGCCGATAGGTTCTAAAATACCGGAGAAAGCAACAACGGCCGCAGATATTGGGGATGCAGTAATTGCAATTTGTGAGGCAATAACGGCAATAGAAAGAGGGCGAGATGGGCGAATACCTTGGCCTTTAGCCACTTCTGCAATAACCGGTAAGGTTGAAAATGCGGTATGTCCAGTACCTGCCATTACCGTCATTAAGTAGGTCACGATTGGCGCATAGAAAGTAATGCGCTTTGGATTTTTACGCAGAAAATCTTCTGCAAGTTGTACCAGCCAGTCCATACCGCCCGCGACTTGCATGGCGGCAATGGCAGTGATCACTGACATAATGATTAAGATAACATCGACAGGGATAAATGATTGGCTGGTAGGCACACCTAACACTAGCGATAAAACAATAACGCCTGCACCACCGGCGAAACCAATCCCGATCCCACCAATCCTTGCCCCTAAAAAGATAAAGGCAAGGACAACAAAGAGCTCTATTCCAATCATAGAATTTTTCCTGTTTAAAAGTTTAAAAAATAGAAGTTAAAAATAAAAAGTTTGAGGTAAAAACAAAAAATTTCGCAAAAAAAAGCGGATCCTCTAGTGAAAATCCGCTGTATTACTCAGGTACCGCTACGCTTAGTTATAGCGCTGTGCCTTGTATTGAGGGTGCATTAAGTTTTCGATGGAGAAGATATCATCTAATTGCTCTTCCGTCAGCAAGCCGCGCTCTAGCACCACTTCACGGACACTCTTACCGGTTTCAGCACAGATTTTACCTACGATATCGCCTTCATGGTGACCAATGAATGGGTTTAAGTAAGTCACGATACCGATAGAGTTAAACACGTAGCTCTCACAGACATCTTGATTGACTGTGATGCCTTCGATACATTTCTCACGTAAATTAACACACGCATTTTTAAGTAAGCTGATTGATTCAAACAACGCTTGGCCAATCACAGGCTCCATGACGTTAAGTTGAAGCTGACCTGCTTCTGCTGCAAAAGTAATGGTTGTATCGTTACCAATTACTTTAAAGCAAACTTGGTTAACCACTTCTGGGATAACAGGGTTTACTTTTGCTGGCATGATAGATGAGCCTGCTTGCATTTCAGGAAGGTTGATTTCGTTCAAACCAGCACGAGGACCAGAAGACAGTAGACGTAGATCGTTACAGATCTTAGAGAGTTTCACCGCAGTACGTTTTAGCGCGCCGTGAACCATAACATAAGCGCCACAGTCAGATGTTGCTTCGATCAAGTCTTCTGCTGGGGTAACAGGTAGGCCTGTAATTTCAGCGAGACGTTGAACCGCTAGGTGTTGGTAACCTGTCGCTGCATTCAAACCAGTACCGATAGCCGTCGCACCTAGGTTGACTTCAAGCAGTAGCTGCGCGGTGTAATGCAGGTTTTTGATTTCTTCTTTTAACAACACACTATAAGCATGGAATTCTTGGCCTACCGTCATTGGTACAGCGTCTTGTAGCTGAGTACGGCCCATTTTTAAGATGCTAGCAAATTCCGTTGCTTTCACATCGAAGGCTGTCTTTAGGTACTCTAATGCTTCTAGCATGTTAATGATGCTGTTATATACCGCAACACGGAAACCAGTAGGGTAAGCACAGTTAGTCGATTGTGACTTGTTTACGTGATCGTTCGGGTTAATGATGTCATATTCACCTTTCTTTTTGCCCATAAGCTCAAGAGCAAGGTTTGCAATCACTTCATTGGTGTTCATGTTGACAGATGTGCCAGCACCGCCTTGGTATACATCAGAAGGGAATTGATCCATACAACGGCCTGTTTCTAAAATAAGATCACAAGCTTGCTCGATGTAGTTACCGACTTCTGAAGGGATCGCACCCAGTTCTTTGTTCGCCATCGCTGCAGCTTTTTTGGTGAAAACCATGCCGCGAACAAACTCAGGTACGTCTGAGATGGTGGTATTAGAGATATTAAAGTTTTCGATTGCACGTAGAGTGTGAATACCCCAATACGCGTCTGCTGGAACGTGACGCTCACCAAGAAGATCTTCTTCGATTCGAGTTGCAACATTCAGTGCTGCTTCGTTATTTTTTTCAAGATCAATCATCTGAGACATAATATAGCCCTTTGGGAATCTTTTAATAAAATCAATGATTAAGCCAACTGTCTAAGCAAAGGGTCCGTTTTGCTAAGTTGAAGCAAGATGATCGTACCTGACATCTTAATTGATGCTGATGATACTCCCCTGATTGGCTAAAAACATAATCCAGATCACTTTTTACGTGAGCCTGAAAATATTTGCACAGAAACGCGATCCTACTCACAAAAGTTGTTAACAGGAGGGGTGGCTTATTTATCTAAAAATGAAAAGAAATAACAAAATATGAACAAGTTGTTTGAGGGGGAAATGTGTATTTAAGGTTTAGTGCAAAAAGAACTGTTGAATTATTTGTTAACGATTTTTTATCTTAGGCGACACGGTATTTAGCGTTTAAACATGTAATACTATATTGAGTCATTCAGCGTTTTGAATACCGATACGTTATAAAAAAGAGGTTAGGTGTGTTTGCAATATTAATGCTGCTTTTTATCGCCGTTCCAATGATTGAAATTGGTCTATTTATTCAGGTCGGTGGCTTTTTAGGTTTTTGGCCGACCATGATGCTAGTGTTTATTACTGCCGTGGTTGGGGCTTCTTTGGTACGTAGCCAAGGATTAGCGACATTAATGTCTGTACAAACAAAGATGCAGCAAGGGCAAATGCCAGCACAAGAAATTGTTGAAGGTGTACTGTTAGCCGTTGCTGGAGTGTTATTGCTTACGCCTGGATTTATGACAGATGCATTAGGCATGTGTATTTTACTGCCGCCTATTCGTGCCAAAATTGCACAGCAATTAATGCAGCGCGTAAAAGTGCAGAGCAACTTTAATCAGTTTGGTGGCGGTTTTAGCTCAGGGTTTGATGGGCAATCAACTGGGCCGTTTAGTCATAAAAATGACAATGGTGATGTTTTCGATGGTGAATTTGAACGTAAAGATGATCAAAATAACAACCATCAAAACCCACGTTTAAAGTAGGTCTTTAAACGTAGTATATAAAAAGTTATTAATAAAAAAGGCAGCGTTAGCTGCCTTTTTTATATTTACACTATTCATATTTTAGAGGGGATAACGAGCGAAGATAAGGTCGTTTTTCGTAATCGCCGTGCATACAAATAAGCACAAATACCACCAATAACATTGGCAATGGAGATGCCGATAAAGAGCCCTTTCGTACCATAGTACAAGCTGCCTACCCAAGCGCTTGGTAGCAGAAAACCAAATAAACGTAACAGGTTCCAAATCAGTGCGTTGACGGTTTTATGTAATGCATTGAGCGCGCTAATGAGTAGCATACATACTGCTTGTAAACCATAACTAGCTGGTACGACTAATAAATAATGCCACAGTTGATGTTGTACTGTGGCATCACGAGAAAACAGTGAAGCTAATGGCACACTGAGTGGCACCATGGCGATAAAAATCAACAGTTGGAATAAAATCGCAAAATGCATGGCAGTAAAAAGCGCCTTAAAAGCCCGTTCCGGTTTATTGGCGCCAAGGTTTTGCGCCATAAACGGCATTAATGCTGAGCCCAATGCCATCATCCCTATCACTAAAATTGATTCAATACGCATCGCGGCACCGAATGCGGCAACTGATGCGGTACCTTGCGCGGCAAGCAATGACATTAATAGAGCGCTCGATAATGGATTGAGTGCGTTTGATAATCCAGCAGGCGCGCCAATATGTAAAATCTGCTGCCAATCAGATTTTAATTTTAGGAGGACTGGCATTGTGAGTAATTTTTCACGGCGATGGAGCAAATACAATGATGCGGTTAATGCTACAGCCCAACTGATCCCGCTTGAGATAGCAGCGCCTTTCACTCCTAATTCTGGAAACGGGCCGTAACCAAAGATCAATAAAGGATCGAGGATACCGTTAATTAAACCAGCTATGATCATAATTTTAGCTGGGCTTTTGGCATCGCCTGTTGCGCGTATTGCACTGTTACCCGTCATAGGGATCACCAATAAGGGGATTGCGATGTACCACACAGTCATATATTCGTGGATGATTGGCAGTAAATCCGCACTGGCGCCCATTAAGGAAAAGAGTGGATCTATCGTTAGCCACCCAACTGTTGAACCTAACACCATTAAAATAACGGCAAGCAATAAACCATGTGTGGTAAGCCTTGCTGCACTTTTGGTATCACCACTTCCGAGTAAACGTCCAATGCTGGTGGAGATCCCAACACTCATGCCCATGGTGATACAGTTCAGACCAAAGGTAACGGGAAATGTAAAACTGACCGCGGCTAATGCATTGGTGCCAAGTAGTGAGATAAAAAATGTATCAACCAGATTAAACATTAAAATAGCAATCATACCGAATACCATTGGTACAGCTAAACGGCGTAATGCATCTGGGATCGGATCGGATAATAAGCCGTATTTATCAGGCTTGTTGTTGGTTTCCATGGCGGTCTCATTGTAAGGATGCTTGCATACCCTAATGCAAAGAATGTGATCGGGCAAAAGTTCTCAAATAAATAATGAAAAAAAATTGGTCTACACCTTGGGTTCTCTCATATTAGACCCAACATGATTAGATAATAGAAAAGTCGCCAAACATCAGTTTGTGTGTACATTCATGTATGGAAATTACCAATTATCAGGAGAGACGACCGATGAATATTCGTCCTTTACACGACCGTGTTATCGTTGAGCGCCAAGAAGTTGAATCTAAGTCTGCTGGCGGCATTGTATTAACAGGTTCTGCGGCTGAAAAATCAACACGCGGCAAAGTACTTGCAGTAGGCAAAGGTCGTATTTTAGAAAACGGTTCTGTTCAGCCACTTGACGTTAAAGTTGGCGACACTGTTATCTTTGCTGAAGGCTACGGCACTAAGACTGAAAAGATCGATGGCAAAGAAGTTCTAATCATGTCTGAAAATGACATCATGGCAATCGTTGAATAATCCGATCACATCGAATTAAAAATTAAGAAAGGAAACGCAAGATGGCTGCTAAAGACGTTAAATTTGGTAACGACGCACGAATTAAAATGCTAGAAGGTGTCAACATTCTAGCTGACGCAGTAAAAGTAACATTAGGTCCTAAAGGCCGTAACGTTGTACTAGACAAATCATTTGGTGCACCAACGATTACTAAAGATGGTGTTTCTGTTGCGCGTGAAATTGAACTGGAAGATAAATTCCAGAACATGGGCGCACAAATGGTGAAAGAAGTTGCATCACAAGCTAACGATGCGGCGGGTGACGGCACAACAACAGCAACAGTACTTGCACAAGCGATCATCGCTGAAGGTCTAAAAGCAGTCGCTGCGGGTATGAACCCTATGGATCTTAAGCGCGGTATCGACAAAGCGGTTATTGCTGCGGTTGAAGAGCTAAAAGCGCTATCTGTTCCATGTGCTGATACAAAAGCTATCGCACAAGTAGGTACAATCTCTGCGAACTCTGATGCAACTGTGGGTAACCTAATTGCTGAAGCGATGGAAAAAGTAGGCCGTGATGGCGTTATCACCGTTGAAGAAGGCCAAGCACTTCAAGACGAACTAGACGTTGTTGAAGGTATGCAGTTTGACCGTGGCTACCTATCTCCATACTTCATCAACAACCAAGAAGCGGGTTCTGTTGATTTAGAAAGCCCATTCATCCTATTGGTTGATAAGAAAGTATCAAATATCCGTGAACTTCTTCCTGCATTAGAAGGCGTTGCTAAAGCATCTCGTCCTCTACTTATCATCGCAGAAGACGTTGAAGGTGAAGCGCTAGCAACATTAGTTGTGAACAACATGCGTGGCATCGTGAAAGTGGCCGCTGTTAAAGCACCTGGTTTCGGTGACCGTCGTAAAGCAATGCTTCAAGATATCGCAGTACTAACAGCAGGTACCGTGATTTCTGAAGAGATCGGTCTTGAGCTAGAAAAAGTTCAGCTAGAAGATCTTGGTCAAGCTAAGCGTGTAACTATCACGAAAGAAAACACAACAATCATCGACGGTTCTGGTGAAGAAGCGATGATTCAAGGTCGTGTTGCACAAATTCGTCAACAAATTGAAGATGCAACATCTGACTACGACAAAGAAAAACTTCAAGAGCGTGTCGCTAAACTTGCTGGCGGCGTAGCGGTTATCAAAGTTGGCGCAGCAACTGAAGTTGAAATGAAAGAGAAGAAAGACCGCGTAGAAGATGCACTACACGCAACTCGCGCAGCGGTTGAAGAAGGCGTTGTTGCAGGTGGTGGTGTTGCACTTATCCGCGCAGCATCTAAAGTTGCAGGCCTTACTGGCGACAACGAAGAGCAAAACGTGGGTATCCGTGTAGCACTTCGTGCAATGGAAGCACCTATCCGTCAAATCACGAAGAACGCAGGTGATGAAGAATCTGTTGTTGCTAATAATGTACGTGCAGGTGAAGCGAACTACGGTTATAACGCAGCAACTGGCGAGTACGGTGATATGATTGAAATGGGTATCCTAGACCCAACAAAAGTAACTCGTTCAGCACTTCAGTTCGCAGCATCTGTTGCTGGTCTTATGATCACGACAGAAGCAATGATTACTGACAAAGCGACTGATACTCCTGCAATGCCTGATATGGGCGGCATGGGTGGTATGGGTGGCATGGGCGGTATGATGTAACCCATTAATAACAGTAGAGATTTTTCTCTTAGTTATTTGAAAAGCCGAGCATGATGCTCGGCTTTTTTATTGCCTGATAAATATAGAACCAATATACGTAACATTGTTTTTATTGTTGTACATAGTTTGTCGGGAATATTCCTAAAAAAGCTGCACAAAAATAAAGTTATTTTAAAACAATGAGTTATGTAAGTGTTACGATGTGTTAGCTTATACCGTTGAAAGTGTACACCTATTTGCTGTTCTTGTTATATAAAGGTCTTCGTCTTGTCCTGTTACTCTCTCTAATACACTCAAGATAAAAGTAAGGCGTGATTGTTATAATCAAGCATATAATCACAAAAAATCATGTACAGCATTGTGCCTTAAAAATACCAATAACCACTATTTTGAGTGATAAGCATATAAGAGTTTATATTCCCATCTTTTAAATCAAATTGTGGTTTTATGTTTTTATTGTATATAAACTCAATTAAGCCACTTAATTGCCATTAATATATTAGAGCATGTTTTTTGTGAAATAAGATTAAAAATGTGTTCAATAAGTATTGGTTTAATAATTACTTAATCAAACTATCGACTTTGACGTGGTCGATAAATATGATTTTTCTAGTATATTAACCTCTATGAACCATTGCTCATCTAGAAAAAAGCCCTAAAAGCTGTACGTTGTTTTTATTGTTTTATTTCAATAAGTTATGTTGGAATTAAAAGGCGCTATAAATGCGATTGTATTTGAGCATAAAAAAGCTGTAATTTTTTCATTTAGCTGTACAGGTTAGTTCGGAGAGGAGATTTTGATGTCTGATAGGGCTGGAAACGATGGTGTTTAGTTATAAAAACGCCCCTGTATTTAAGCAGAGGCGTAGTGAATATCAAAAAGGGAGTCTATTAGCTCTCGCTAGGCAGGTTATCCTGATTTAATGAGACCCACGCAGCCATAAAGCAAATAATGAACGACTGGATGAAACCACGTAAATCGATATCACCTTGAACTAATACATCATCGGCGTTAGTTTCCATGTTAAAAGATACGGTACGATCCGTTATGCTGAAGAATACACGACCAACCAGTACTAAGTTCTCACCATTATCGTCTGGGTTGTAAACCATACCTGCGCCAATTTGATCGTGTTCAGTGATAGGTAAAGCGCTAAACGCTAACTTTTCAGCTCCTTCAAAGCCAAAGCCAGCGTAATGCTTACTTGGATCTTCTTGTTGTAATAGCTGAGAAAGCATCTCTGTATAAGTCTCTAGGGCTTCTTCTGGTACATCTTTAGTATTTACCTGTCCCATGTCAAAAGGCTTTTCATCTTCAATCATAGCAACGTTATAGGTAAAGTCTGTCATCGTTAATCCTTTGATTTTTAATATCATCATCATTATATAACGTACTACGTTAACGTAATTTTGAACGGTCTGATAGTATTAATCTCATCAGTGATTAGTGGATGTTTTAACGATCACAGTTATAGGAATGTGGCGATATATTGTTCCAAACTTTGCTTTGTCAGTGAAGAAGTAAGCTGTTACTTACTAACTATATTAATAATAAATAAGGTATAAAGAACTTAGCGGTATAAAAGCTTTAGTTTATTGAGGAAAAATCTTAAAAAGCTGTACAGAATTAACTTATTTATAATCAATAGGTTACCCTGATTATTTGAGGTTTTGGCTTGCGGAGTGTTTTGTTCTGCTTTTTGCTGTATTTTTCGTGAAAAGCTGAACTTTATTTAAGTTCATAGTTGCCGTTGTTATGTTTCATAACAACGGCGAGTTCAAGTTATTGATTTAATTGAAACCTTTTGCTCTTGTTGGCATTTTTTTCAATATATTCGATGATCATACCAGCAATATCTTTGCCTGTTGCCGCTTCAATGCCTTCAAGGCCAGGTGATGAGTTGACTTCCATGATTAATGGACCACGGTTAGAACGCAGTAAATCTACACCCGCAACGCTTAATCCCATTGCTTTCGCTGCTGCAATCGCCGTTTTACGCTCTTCTGGTGTAATACGGATCAGTGATGCACTTCCACCACGGTGTAGGTTTGAGCGGAACTCACCTTCAGCTGCCTGGCGCTTCATTGACGCAATGACTTTATCGCCAATAACAAAACAACGGATGTCGGCGCCACCGGCTTCTTTAATATATTCCTGAACCATAATATTGGCTTTTAAGCCCATAAAAGCCTCAATCACACTCTCTGCTGCTTTTTGAGTTTCAGCTAATACTACGCCAATCCCTTGAGTACCTTCTAATAACTTAATAACCAAAGGTGCACCACCGACCATTTTGATTAAATCAGGTACGTCATCTGGTTTACTCGCAAAGCCGGTAACAGGCATACCAACACCTTTGCGGCTTAATAACTGTAATGAACGTAGTTTGTCGCGTGAACGGGAAATAGCAATGGATTGATTGACAGGGAAGACACCCATCATTTCAAACTGACGTAATACAGAGCAGCCATAAAAGGTAATGTCTGAGCCAATACGCGGAATAATGGCATCAAAACCTGTTAAATCATTGCCCTCAAAGTGAATTGAAGGCTGCACAGAGTTGATGTTCATATAACAACGCAGTGCATTAATAATCACAGCTTCATGTCCTCGTTGCTCACAAGCTTCAACAAGGCGACGGGTGGAGTATAGGTTAGCGTTTTGCGACAAAATGCCAATTTTCATTGCGTTACTCGCGACAAATAAGAGGTGATAGTCAGCAGCGTTAAGTTTGGCGAACTTGTTAAATATATGCCGCTGTATGAGTCGCGACTATGCGCTTAAAACAATAAAAAATCGATAGCCGTAAAGATGATTTTTTTTGATTGTGTTGGATAAATTTATTTATCGATAAGTAAAAGTAACATGATGTTCTTTTTAATGTAAGTAAAAAGAACATCATGTTACCTATTCTTAGTTGTTATTTTACTGGAAAAGCTGTACGTGTTATTTTAGTTTTTAATAATCAATGTGTTATGATTGGTTTATTATGTTACTTTAAGTGATTGTTATAGTGTGGTCACCTTTTTGGTGTAATTAATTCGAAAAGGTGTTTATTTTGTTTTTGGTGTAAAAAAAGACGATTTAATCGTCTTTTTCGTGTTGCTGTTGGGTTTATGGCCTATTCAAGCAGTAAGTCCAGCGGCGTTTTACTTGCTCGTCCACCGACTTCTCTGGTGAGTTTAGGGACGAGATACCCTGAGACTTGGGTGATTAATCCGGCCATTAATTGACGAGCCGTTTCATCATCTACCATATAATGCGCAGCGCCTTGCACGCGGTCTAAAACGTGGAGGTAATAAGGCTGAATACCTGCATCAAATAATGCTTCGCTAAGGTCTGTTAATGTCTTTACCGAGTCATTAATGCCTTTTAGCAGTACGCCTTGGTTAAGTAAGGTGACATTGGCTTGTTTTAGCTTCTGCATTGCTGTTTTTAGCGCATCATCGATTTCGTTGGCATGATTAATATGAGTCACCAAAATCGTTTGTAAACGCGTCTCTGCCAGTATTTGACACAAGCTATCGGTAATACGGTTAGGGATCACCACTGGTAGCCTGCTGTGGATACGTAGGCGCTTGATATGAGGTATTGCTGAAATATGCTCAACAAGCCATTGGAGCTCATGATCTTTAGCCATTAACGGGTCGCCACCGGATAAAATCACTTCATTGATTTCAGGATGGGCGGCGATGTACGCCAGGCTCTGCTGCCATTGATGCTTGTTACCTTTATTGTCGCTATATGGAAAATGACGACGGAAACAATAACGGCAGTTGACCGCACAGCCACCTTTGACTATCAGCAATACACGATTGTGGTATTTATGCAGTAACCCTGGAATATCGTTCTGCTGCTCTTCTAGGGGATCGACAGAGTAACCTTGGTGAACTTCGAATTCTTGCTCTAAGGGTAAAATTTGACGTAAAAGTGGGTCATGTGGGTTGCCGATTTCCATTTTTTCAACAAAGCTCAATGGAACACGTAGCGCAAACAGCTTCCTTGCGGCGAGGCCATTTTCCCATGGTGTGGGATCAATTTTGAGCAATTTGAGTAACTGAAAGGGATCAGATATCGCATTCGATAGATCATTAAGCCAGTTTTGCTCAACAGATGGCACGTTTAGGGGTATGATATGCGACATTAAATACAACTCGAAGATGTTAAGAGGATTAGAATGGCGTCTTTCAGCACCAATGAATTCCGCGGCGGAATGAAAATTATGCTAGATAATGAACCATGTGTCATTATCGAAAACGAATTTGTTAAGCCTGGTAAAGGTCAAGCGTTCAACCGCGTACGAATCCGTAAACTTATTTCTGGTAAAGTTTTAGAGAAGACTTTTAAATCAGGTGAATCAGTTGAAGCTGCGGACGTAATCGATACTGATCTTGATTACCTATATAACGATGGTGAATTCTACCACTTCATGAACAACGAAACGTTTGAGCAAATTGCTGCTGACGTTAAAGCGGTTGGTGAGAATGCTAAGTGGCTAGTTGAAAACAACACTTGTACGCTAACACTTTGGAACGGTAACCCAATTGCTGTTACTCCACCAAACTTCGTTGAGCTAGAAGTGACTGAGACAGATCCTGGTCTTAAA
Organism: Photobacterium sp. GB-1; assembly: GCF_003026165.1. Taxonomy (NCBI): domain Bacteria; kingdom Pseudomonadati; phylum Pseudomonadota; class Gammaproteobacteria; order Vibrionales; family Vibrionaceae; genus Photobacterium; species Photobacterium sp. GB-1. Next base: position 63,289 of record NZ_PYOB01000020.1, read on the forward strand.
GGTGATACACAAGGTACTGGCGGTAAGCCAGCAACACTAAGTACGGGTGCTGTTGTTCGTGTACCTCTATTTATCGCTATCGGCGAAGTGATCAAAGTTGATACTCGCTCTGGTGAATACGTAAGCCGTGTTAAGTAATTAATCGGTTTATAAGGTCGTTATATTATTAACGATGAAAAGGTCGCGTAAGCGGCCTTTTTTGTTTCTATTTTTTGATATTGATGGAAAAAGGTAAATTAGAAACGGTTGCTATCATAAAATTTAGATAATAAAAAAGCACCGCTTGCGGTGCTTTTTGTGTTTTTGTATACAGTTTAAATCATGAATACAAAAATGATGGATAGGGCGGTGATCAAAAACGCAAATGCGTAACAAGCGATCTTACCGACCACACCTGCATGGATTTTTAAATCATGCATACCGTGGTGCAAACGGTGCATCGCATGCCACATTGGTAGCGACAGAGTTGCGATAACAAACAGGGCACCAATAAAGCTGGTTGCGAAATCTGCTGCGCGATCGTAAGTCATTGCTTCTGGGCTAATAATGCCAAGAGGAACAAGAATACCGAGTACTAAAATCGTAACCGGTGTGATCATTGCAAACCAAGTACCGCCAGCACCGAACAGACTCCACCATACTGGCTCGTCAGAACGTTTAGGATGTAAATTAACCACGACGGACTCCTTAAACTATCGCAAGAACAAACAAGGTAATAACAGCAACAACAGCCCACTGAGCAAGAATGATAATTTTCTTATCAAGCAATTTGCCTTTAATACGAATAGGCACAACTTGTGGCATCATATTGAAGTAGGTGAATGCGTGGAATAGGCTACCTGCTAGGGCAAGAATATTTAAAATAATCACAATAGGGTTAGCCATGAAATCTAACCAGCCTTGCCATGCTTCAGGACCTTTAACTAGGCTACCTAAACCGAATGTTAAGCAGATTGTAAAAAAGATCAAAGGTAGTACTGTTGCTTCGCGGATCATGTAGAAGCGATAGAAAGCGCTGTCTTTCCACCAAGTACGCTTCATTTCACGAACGTAAGGTTTACGGTTGCTCATCCTTATGCCTCCATTGGTTTGATCATTGCAATAACGAAATCTTTAGAAGATTCGACTTTGCCTTGGTTAACAGCCGCAGCTGGATCAACACTCTTAGGACAGACTTCAGAACAGTAACCTACGAATGTACAACCCCAAGCACCGTTTTCACCATTGATAAGCGCCATACGTTCATCTTTACCATTGTCACGGCTATCAAGGTTGTAGCGATGAGCCAGAGTCAATGCTGCAGGGCCAATAAATTCAGGGTTTAAACCAAACTGAGGACACGCGGCGTAGCACAGACCACAGTTAATACAGCCTGCAAATTGCTTGTATTTCGCCATTTGCTCTGGTGTTTGTAGGTTTGTACCATCTTCAGGTGTGCGATCGTTACCAATAATGTAGGGCTTAATCGCTTCAAGACGCTCAATAAATGGCGTCATATCGACAATTAAATCTTTTTCAATCGCAAAATTTGCTAATGGCTCAATTTTTACACCGTTAGGGTAGTCACGTAAAAAGCTCTTACAAGCAAGCTTTGGCACGCCATTTACCATCATGCCGCAAGAGCCACAGATAGCCATACGACAAGACCAACGGTAGGATAAATCCTTATCTAGGTGGTCTTTAATGTAACCAAGCGCATCAAGAACAGACATGGTTTCATTGAACGGTACTTCGAATTGTTCTAGGTACGGTTCTGCGTCTTTTGCTGGGTCATAACGCAGAATTTCAACTGATTGAATGCGAGTCGCTGACATTATGCCTTTTCCTCTTGTTGCTCTGTGGCTGCTAGTTTTTCAGCAGAGTCTTTTGCTGCAGCTTCGTCAGCGGCAGCACCATATAGACGTGCTTTAGGTTGAGATTTGGTGATCGTTACATGGCTGTAATCGATAATTGGTGCTGCGCCATTGTTGTAAAACGCTAACGTGTGTTTTAGGTAGTTCACATCATCACGTTCAGTACAACCGTCATCTAAGCGTTGGTGTGCACCACGAGACTCTCTACGATTTATTGCTGAGTGTGCCATCGCTTCAGCCACTTCTAGGCCGTAACCAATTTCAATTGCGTATAGCAGATCGGTATTAAAGACTTTACCTTTATCTTGAATGGAGATGCGCTTGTAACGATCTTTTAGCTCCGCTAGCTTATCAATCGTTGCCTGCATTAAATCTTCTTGGCGATAGATACCACAACCCGCTTCCATGGTGTGACCCATTTCAGTGCGGATCTCTGCCCAGTTCTCATCACCTTCTTGTGCCATTAGGGCATCAATACGTGCTTGAACTGCATCAATTTGTGCATTGATCGATGCGTCATTCCAACCTTTGAATTCCTCGGCACGTTTAACCGCGTGCTCACCAGCAACACGACCAAATACCACGAACTCTGCTAATGAGTTAGAACCTAAACGGTTGGCGCCGTGAAGACCGACAGAAGCACACTCACCCACAGCAAATAAACCTTTAATGCGAGTTTCACATTCGCCATTTGTTTCAATACCACCCATGGTGTAGTGAACAGTAGGGCGAATTGGGATCGGCTCTTTTGCAGGATCGACGTTGACATAGGCTTTTGCTAATTCACAGATGAACGGTAGACGTTCATGCAAGTATTCTTCACCAAGATGGCGTAGATCTAGGTGTACCACATCACCAAGTGGGTGCTTGATGGTGTTACCCTTTTGTTGTTCATGCCAGAAAGCCTGTGACACTTTGTCACGAGGGCCTAATTCCATGTATTTGTTCTTTGGTTGGCCGACAGGTGTTTCAGGGCCCATGCCGTAGTCTTGCAAGTAACGGTAACCGTTTTTATTTACAATGATACCGCCTTCACCACGACAGCCCTCTGTCATCAGGATCCCTGTGCCAGGAAGACCTGTTGGGTGATATTGTACGAATTCCATATCACGTAGTGGAATACCGTGACGGTACGCCATTGCCATACCATCGCCAGTTACAATGCCACCGTTAGTATTACAGTGGTAAACACGACCTGCACCACCCGTTGCAAGGATCACTGACTTTGCTTTAATACAAATCAATTCGCCTTCAGACATGTGGATTGCAATTAGACCTTGTACTTCACCATCTTCAACTAAAAGATCAACCACAAAATATTCATCAAAACGTTTGATTTGAGAATACTTAATCGAGGTTTGGAATAAGGTGTGCAGCATGTGGAAGCCAGTCTTATCTGCAGCAAACCATGTACGTTCTACTTTCATACCACCAAAACGACGAACGTTTACTTCACCGTTTTCTTTACGGCTCCATGGGCACCCCCACTGTTCCATCTGGATCATTTCGCGAGTGGCGTTCTCAACGAAATATTCCACAACGTCCTGTTCACATAGCCAGTCACCACCGCCAACGGTATCGTTGAAGTGATTATCTAAGCTATCTTCGTCCTTGATCACGGCAGCAGAGCCACCTTCAGCCGCAACAGTGTGCGAACGCATTGGATACACTTTTGAGATCAGTGCAATTTCTAGTTCTGGGTTAGCTTCTGCAGCAGCGATGGCAGAACGTAGGCCTGCACCACCTGCGCCGATTACAGCGATATCTGTGGTAATAGTCTTCACAGCTATCCTCCGAAGGTAAGACGGTAAAAATTGAAAAGATGCGCGTGGCGCATCTATCCTTGAAATCCTGAGCGCATTCTATGAAACCCTGTGATTAGATAAATTGATTTAGACGCAGGTTTTTACCGAAATAGTCAAAAAATGTAAGAAGATTACAAAACCTGTGATATTTGTCACAATCGATCATGTTTTTAAATTGTTATCTCTTTGTATTTATTGGTTTTTATGTTTATTAAATGTTAATTGATGTGTGGCGGTTATTTTGTTTTTATTGGGGGTGCTTTTTAACTTGATGATAAGAAAGACAAATCAAGTGATGCTTTAGTTGCGGGGATGTGGGTGTTGTAAGCTGGTGATTAAATATTAAGTTTTCATCAGAGAAAAAAAGAGAAGCTATTTTTTCATAATTTATTCATATCTTTATCAGTCATAGAGACTTTGTTGTGATCTCTTGTGGGAATCTGCGACGTTTATTGCTGAGCTCTGATAAAATGTGAGCATTAATCAATTTCATTAAAGAAGAAAGTTTATGTCTACTTGGCAACCTACTGCGTCTATTGAGCAACTCAAAAAACGCGCTCATCTGTTAGCGGTTATTCGTCAGTTTTTCGCCGCTCGTGAGGTGATGGAGGTCGATACTCCAGCCATGAGCCAAGCAACGGTGACGGATGTACACCTACATACTTTTCAAACCGAATTTGTAGGGCCTGGGTATGCTGATGGGCAAATGTTATTTTTAATGACTAGCCCTGAATTTCATATGAAACGATTACTTTCCTCGGGAAGTGGGGCGATTTATCAGATTTGCAAATCTTTTCGTAATGAAGAATCGGGTCGTTACCATAACCCCGAATTCACCATGTTAGAGTGGTACCGTCCTAACTTTGATCATCATTTGCTCATGGATGAAATGAATGACTTACTGCAGTTAGTTTTAGGTTGTGGTGCCGCTGAGAAGATGACCTACCAACAGGCGTTTATTAACCAGCTTGGCGTGTGTCCTTTAACTGGCACAATGACGGAACTTAAAGCGGCGGCTGCAAATCTTGGGCTGTCTGATATCGCTGAACCTGAAGACGATCGCGATACCTTATTACAGTTGCTATTTAGCATTGGCGTTGAAGGTAAAATTGGTCAGCATGTACCAGCTTTTGTTTATGACTTTCCTGCCTCGCAAGCGGCATTGGCGCAAATTAACCCAACTGATCCTCGTGTGGCAGAGCGCTTTGAGGTGTATTTTAAAGGCATTGAACTGGCGAATGGCTTTCATGAGTTAGCGAATGGTGATGAGCAATTACAACGTTTTGAGCAAGATAATCAAAAGCGTTTAGAGGTGGGATTAAAGCCTCAACCGATTGATATGAATTTGGTTAACGCGCTACGTGCTGGTTTCCCTGACTGTGCGGGTGTCGCCTTAGGTATCGACCGGTTGATCATGTTGGCATTAGGACTTGATCACATTGAAAAAGTGACAGCCTTTCCTATTGAACGAGCATAACCGACAACATTGTTGAGACGTTACGTTTGTTATCAACGTAAAAAAGCACGGTAATTATCATTATTACCGTGCTTTTTTATTACGTAAGATAAATTTAACCGATACCTCCAAGGTGCAGATAAACATCAACAGAGGGCGGTATCAGGGCGACCACAAATTTACCTAAAACAGCTTTAATTCATTTAGATAGTCCGCAAGTAGGATTTCAAGGCGTCTTATCTTTGATGATTTAATATAGAGAATTCACACCTTAAATGCAAGTGGTTCTCATTACGTGGTTATTCAACGATAATTCGCGCGTTAATGGGTTGTACTGGTCGGTTGTTATTGCCCATGATTTGATGCAGTTTCTCGGTTTGATCTTTTGAGCTGTATTGTGGTGTTTCTAAAACAAACCAGCGAACACCTTCAGTACATGGTGGTGTCGTTAGTGAGCCATTGAATTGATAGTACTCTCGCTCGCGAGGAAGAAGATTATTCGGGCTCAGATCATCGGTGAAATCGATGGTATTACCTTTAGTTGGGATATCTTTTAGTAAAGAGCTAAGAGCATTGTTCTCACGTAAGCCGTTTTCAAACATCACTGCGATAACGGCAATATTGCCTTTATCATCTACATTCACAAAGTGCGCTTCTAACGGGTATTGCTTACCGTTGATTAAGTTTTCAGATGGCGTATGGAAATGAATTTGCTTCAAGGTATACGTATCGCCATCCACAATCAGCTTATTATCGCCACTCACGAGTGCTTCTACTGTATGTCCATTATTGGTGATCTCGGTGATTTTTCCGTCGTACTCAATTCGCAGTGGGGCAAGGTTTGTTTGCAACGCAGAAGTGATGTTAATTGGGCTTTGATTTTTACCTAATCCACACATTGGGTAGCTTTCAGCCCAGTGTTCGTTGCTCTTGCCATAGCCCCAGTCAGCGGCTTGCGCTGTTAGAGATACCCCAGCAAGTAGGGAAAGAAGAACTAAAGATGCTTTTTTTATCATGTGAAAACCTTTGTTATATCGCATTTATATAGTGAGAAAGTAGCGCGTTGGTGTTGTCAGGTTATGGGCTGACATAACGGCATTTATTCTAGATAGGTATGATGGTAAGTCGAATACGAAAGAAAGGAAAATAAGATTATCTTAGTTAAGAGCTTACGGTAGTAAGAGTGGAGGAAATGTCATGTTCTTTAGTGCAATTGTTGTTCGGTGATTGCATGACGTCGTCAACTCGAGCTTTGTGTTTACCGTATTGTGGATAAGAAAAAAGGGCTAATATAGCCCTTTTTCTATTATCTATTATTACAGATTTTGGGAGATTTGCTCTGCGTAAGGCTGACCCATACGTGTTGTTTGCAGTGGTTTCATTTGCTCTACAAAACGTACCGCATCTTTAGGGAATAAGTTGATCACCGTAGAGCCGAGCTTAAAGCGGCCCATTTCTTCACCTTTTTTCAGGCTAATTGCTGCAGTACCTGTTGCGGGGTAATCCCAACGACGTACTTCTGGGCCTGTTGGCGGTGTTACTGTTCCTGCCCACGTGGTTTCAATACTGCCCACAATCGTAGCACCAACCAGTATTTGTGCTAATGGACCAAATTCGGTATCAAAAATACACACAACACGCTCGTTACGTGCAAATAGATTAGGGACATTTTCTGCAGTTAGCGGGTTAACTGAAAACAGATCGCCGGGTACATAAATCATTTGGCGCAATATACCATCGCATGGCATGTGAACACGGTGGTAATCACTCGGTGATAAGTATAGTGTCGCGAAATCACCGCCCATAAATTCATCGGCAAGATTTTTATCACCACCTAATAGTTCACAAGCATCAAAGTAGTGACCTTTAGCTTGGAATAAACGGCCCTCTTTGATTGGACCGAGTTGGCTAACGCAAGCATCTGCTGGGTGGCTAATGATACGTGTATCTTCATTAATTGGACGCGCACCATCTTTTAGTTCACGAACAAAGAAAGCGTTAAACGTTGGGTAAGCCGTAGGATCGGGATTACGTGCTTCTGCCATATCAACATTGTATTGTTTGATGAACCAACGAATAATCGCTGTGGTGACTTTGCCGCCTTCTAATGAAGCCAGTTTGCCCACTAAACGTGTTAGCGCATGCTTTGGCGTACAATATTGCAGGCCGATTTTTATCTTATCTAGCACAATTAATCTTCCGAAAAATACCACTTAATCAATAATCTAGCTGCTTATGTCAGAGACAAAGAACAACCCGAACAGGCAATGATACCTAACTCTTAGAGGAAAGTCAGGTTATCTGCATGGGTGGCTAAGAGTTTGAGAGTCGAGTCCAAAAATGAAGAGCATCCCAAAGAGAGTATAGGTACTCTCTTTGGGAGGGGATCAGTCAGGCTTGTTGCGAGAAAATTGGCGGTTAGCAACATTTTCCGACATGCTTTCAATGATCTTATGGTAGCTATTGAAACGGTCTTGGCTAATTTCACCTTTTTCAACGGCTTCACGCAAAATACAGCCCGGATCGTTTTTATGTTTACAATCGCGGAATTTACACCCGCCAAGGTAATCACGAAATTCAACGAAAGCTTCTGTTACTTGCTCTGATTCTAAGTGCCATAAGCCAAACTCACGCACTCCTGGTGAATCAATCAGATCACCACCTTCTTCAAAGTGATATAAACGTGCTGCTGTCGTGGTATGTTGGCCTAACCCTGAGTTACTTGAAACATCACCGATATCAGCTTCAACTTCAGGCATTAAGGCATTAACCATACTTGATTTGCCCACACCCGATTGGCCAGCAAAAATACTGGTATGATCTTTTAAGTCTTGCTTTAAGCCATCTAAGCCTTCGCCTGTATCGGTACTGACAAGGCGAACGTGATAACCAATCTTTTCGTATTGTGCGAGTTTTTGTTCAACATTTTTACGCTCGTCTGCACTCAATAAATCGACTTTATTTACGACAATAAGCGGCTTAATGCCGATAGTTTCTGCGGCAATAATATAGCGGTCGATTATGTTAAGCGATAGCTCTGGTAAAATAGCTGAGACGATAACAATACGGTCAACGTTGGCTGCGACTGCTTTTACGCCATCATAATAATCAGGACGAGTCAGCATTGATTGGCGCTCATGCACCGCTTCCACCACGCCAGCAATACCTTGTAAGGCTTCAACCCCTGGACGCCAAACAACACGATCGCCAGAGACGAGACTTTGAATGCTGCGACGTAAGTTACAGCGATGAATTATGCCTGTTTCGGGATCTTCGACATCAGCATGTTGGCCGAAACGAGTGATCACCAGTCCTTCTCGCGCATTTTCTAATAATGACTCATCCCATTGGACGTCATTTTTCTCGCGAGTTAGGCGTTTATTTTGGTTTGAGCGGACGCGTCGGCTCTGACCTTTAGTTAGCTTTTTCTTTTTTGCCACAAGAATATCATTCAATTTGGTTAGCTTTCGGTATTATCATACATGGTTTAGTCACAAAATAGGCAATATCGAATGACAATCAGCGACAAGAATCTCATTTGGATCGATCTTGAAATGACAGGATTAGATCCAGAAACCCATAAAATCATTGAAATAGCGACAATTGTTACTGATCCTCAACTCAATATTTTAGCGGAAGGCCCTGTACTTGCGATCCATCAGCCTGAAGCTGAGTTGGATAAAATGGATGATTGGTGCACAAATACGCATACAAATAGTGGTTTAGTTGAGCGTATTCGTAAAAGTACCGTGACAGAGCAACAAGCGGTGGCACAAACAATTGCATTTTTAGAGCAGTGGGTTCCTAAAGGATCTTCACCTATTTGTGGTAACAGTATTGGTCAGGATCGTCGTTTCTTATACAAGCATATGCCTGAACTTGAGCAGTACTTCCATTACCGTTATTTAGATGTCAGTACCCTAAAAGAATTAACGCGTCGATGGAAACCTGAATTATTAGATGGGCTTAATAAAAAAGGTAGTCACTTAGCACTTGATGATATTCGCGACTCAATTGATGAATTACGCTACTATCGAGAGAATATATTTACAATTTGATGGTTAAATCGGCACTTGAAAAACTTTATTCGTTTTTTTCTGCAGAAGTCTTGCATCAGTCAATTTTAGTCGTATAATGCGCAGCCTCGAAAGGAGATAACGCGTTTGTTTCCTTTCGATAAAAATCGGACGCGGGGTGGAGCAGCTTGGTAGCTCGTCGGGCTCATAACCCGAAGGTCGTTGGTTCAAATCCAGCCCCCGCAACCAATCTCTTTTAAAGAGATGTGATGCGACACTAGCTCAGCTGGTAGAGCGCAACCTTGCCAAGGTTGAGGTCACGAGTTCGAACCTCGTGTGTCGCTCCACTTTTTTACTTGCTAGAGAAGTGATATTCATGGCTACGGCGATGGATAAAAATAGTTGTCACCCAACTTAAAACAGGTGAAAAATCGGACGCGGGGTGGAGCAGCTTGGTAGCTCGTCGGGCTCATAACCCGAAGGTCGTTGGTTCAAATCCAGCCCCCGCAACCAATCTCTTTTAAGAGATGTGATGCGACACTAGCTCAGCTGGTAGAGCGCAACCTTGCCAAGGTTGAGGTCACGAGTTCGAACCTCGTGTGTCGCTCCAAATTGATATTCATGGCTACGGCGGTGAATAAAAATAGTTGTCACCCAACTTAAAACAGGTGCAAAATCGGACGCGGGGTGGAGCAGCTTGGTAGCTCGTCGGGCTCATAACCCGAAGGTCGTTGGTTCAAATCCGGCCCCCGCAACCAATCTCTTTTAAAGAGATGTGATGCGACACTAGCTCAGCTGGTAGAGCGCAACCTTGCCAAGGTTGAGGTCACGAGTTCGAACCTCGTGTGTCGCTCCACTTTTTTACTTGCTAGAGAAGTGATATTCATGGCTACGGCGATGGATAAAAATAGTTGTCACCCAACTTAAAACAGGTGAAAAATCGGACGCGGGGTGGAGCAGCTTGGTAGCTCGTCGGGCTCATAACCCGAAGGTCGTTGGTTCAAATCCAGCCCCCGCAACCAATCTCTTTTAAGAGATGTGATGCGACACTAGCTCAGCTGGTAGAGCGCAACCTTGCCAAGGTTGAGGTCACGAGTTCGAACCTCGTGTGTCGCTCCAATTTGATAGTTCATGGCGAAAGCGGTGAACGTTAGGTGAAAGACCTAGCTATGCGACACTAGCTCAGCTGGTAGAGCGCAACCTTGCCAAGGTTGAGGTCACGAGTTCGAACCTCGTGTGTCGCTCCAATTTGATAGTTCATGGCGAAAGCGATGAACGTTAGGTGAAAGACCTAGCTATGCGACACTAGCTCAGCTGGTAGAGCGCAACCTTGCCAAGGTTGAGGTCACGAGTTCGAACCTCGTGTGTCGCTCCAATTTGATAGTTCATGGCGAAAGCGATGAA
>NZ_PYOB01000021.1:0-71109 GCF_003026165.1 Photobacterium sp. GB-1
GTTAGGTGAAAGACCTAGCTATGCGACACTAGCTCAGCTGGTAGAGCGCAACCTTGCCAAGGTTGAGGTCACGAGTTCGAACCTCGTGTGTCGCTCCAATTTGATAGTTCATGGCGAAAGCGATGAATGTTAGGTGAAAGACCTAGCTATGCGACACTAGCTCAGCTGGTAGAGCGCAACCTTGCCAAGGTTGAGGTCACGAGTTCGAACCTCGTGTGTCGCTCCAATTTGATTGTTTATTTCATTGTAGATAAACAGAGTTATCATCGAACTTATCGATGAACTATTGCTGTGAAGTAATAGTCCTAATGTAGTATTCCTGAGGTATTCGATTACCGATATCATCAGTGTACTGCTTCAAGTGTTTCTAGCTTAGCTACGAAGCCCACTTAGAAGCGATCGGCTTCGACAACAGAACTCACTTTGTATAAAGCAACCTTTAAGGGTTGTTTTTGCTGTCTCAGCAATACAGGGTATTCATGTTGTAACATCAATACTGCTGTATTGGCGCGATATAACTAACGCGTACGCTCTTTTCTTAGTAATGTTTATCTATTGCAACAGTAGTGCATAAAGCTGTGCCATCTGAGCGAATAACATTGCAGATAGTGCTAACACATTATTTTTATAATAGTATTTCACCGTTAGATCACAATGAAATTAACAGAGTTATCCACACTACATGTACTGTGGGTAAGTTGGTTGATTAGATGTGCTGATGCTATGTGAGTAACTTTGAATTTTAATTTGAATAGTGTTTAATTACCGTTATCCACAGGTGTTTTTATTTTATTTAACTTTATGTTTTATAATGTAAATATTGATTGTTATACCTGCTTTTCAACAGATTTTATGTCATGTTCCTCCTCGGGATAACTATCTTGATTATGTTATCCACCTCCTGTGTTTAATCTTTACCTATCCCCAAGAAAAAACCTAACTTTAAAAAGTTTTCCACATATCCCCCGAGTGACTTATGCATCTCGAGGTAAGCCTTTCTCAATAATCCGTACTAAACGTTTTGTTTTAGTAGGTAAAATTTCGAGAGCGAGTTGATCTTTTCTTTGTTGTTGCTGCGATAGCGCCCAATCGATATGTGTATCAAGTAATTCAGAGATCCCTTGACGCTGCTGAAGTGCTTCAACAATTTCTATTTGATAAGAAGCATTACCCAGAGCAATTGTGATATTTCTGAGCCATTGAATATGGCCTATCCGGCGAATAGCTGAGCCTTCGGTATTTTTTAAGAATGTCGTTTCATCCCAAGCATAAAGAGTTAGCAAGTCTTGTTGGTATAAGCTGTCACGACAGTGGTAATCGTGCTCTTCTGTTAATTGTCCATGTCTGTTTATGGGGCAGACTAATTGGCAGTCATCGCAACCATAGATACGGTTACCGATAGCACTGCGGTATTGCTCTGGGATCACACCATCAAATTCAATCGTTAAGTATGAGATACAACGACGCGCATCTACGATTCCTTCTTCAACAATAGCACCTGTTGGACAGCTCGTTATACAAGCGACACATTTCCCACATTGCTCACTGCTTGGTTTATCAATTGGCAGTGGAATATCAACTAATAGTTCACCTAAAAAGAACCAAGAGCCTGCTTGTTCATTTAAGATAAGTGAATGTTTGCCTGTCCAACCAAGCCCTGCTTTTTGTGCCAAAGGGCGTTCTAGAATAGGCGCTGAGTCAACAAAAGGTCGGCAGCCAAACTGCCCGACGGCTTGCTCAATACGTTGCCCTAATTGTTTCAGTCGATTACGGATCAGCTTGTGGTAATCACGACCGAGTGAATAGCGACTAATAAATGCTTTTTGAGGTTGCTTAAGTGTTTGGGCAAATTCGGCGTGAGGCGGAAGGTAATTCATTCTTACGCTGATCACACGGATAGTGCCTGGTAACAGTTCAGCAGGGCGCGCACGCATCATGCCATGACGTGCCATCCAGTCCATATCACCGTGATAGCCAGCATCAAGCCAACGTTGCAATTCAGCTTCGTGTTGTGACAAATCAATATCAGTGATACCCACTTGTTGAAAGCCCAGCTCTTGTCCCCAAGTTTTGATCTGCTCAGCAAGTTGATGGTAATCGATAGTCATAACCGAACTCTTTTATATTGCGCTAAATGAAAGGGGGCGCATTCTAGCATATTCTTGTTTTGATCATAGCGGTGAGAATGTGGATTGCTAAGAATAGACTGCGATAATGACCTCTGACGTTGCGATTATAGATGTATAAAATTAACACTGTGTATTTTGATTAATTATAGTTGTTACACGTTTATTGAGGGCACTTTACCTATGATCACTCATGACATCCCCTTATTTCTCTATACCTCAGAGCAAATCAGGCAAGGTGAGCAATTACTCACAGAGCAACAAAATAGTGTCACGCTTTATCACTTAATGGAACGTGCTGGAGAGGCAACGTTTGATCTTATGAGGCAGCGGTATCCTCAATGTAATAAATTATTAGTGTGCTGCGGTAAAGGTAATAATGGTGGTGATGGCTATGTAGTGGCTCGTTTAGCACATGATCAGGGTATTGATGTTACTGTGTGGGAATCACCCAATGTTGAACATTTACCTGCTGACGCTCGATGTGCTCGTTCTCACTGGTTGCAATGTAATGGTAAAACGATCACTGATACGCCAACCACAAGTTATGAGTTAATTATCGATGCGTTATTAGGGATTAGGGTTAAAGGTGAAGTTCGCTCAGAAATCGCTGAACGCATTCGTTGGATCAATGATCAAAAGACGCCTGTGATTGCAGTGGATGTGCCTTCAGGATTATGTGCAAATACTGGTGCAACTTTTGGTGCTGTTATTAAGGCCTCACAAACGCTCTCTTTTATTGGTTTTAAACAAGGGCTGACAACAGGGCAAGCAGCACAATATTGTGGGGAACGTTACTTTTCAGACTTAGGGGTTGCTCTGCAATTCTCGCAAGTCATGAAACCATCAGCATTACACATTACAGAATCGCAGGTACAGTCATTACTTTTTCCGCGCTCACGTGTTGCTCATAAAGGGTGTTTTGGACGCGTGCTTTGTATTGGTGGTGATCTTGGAATGGCGGGAGCTATTCGATTATCGTCAGAAGCTTGTAGCCGTGCAGGTGCTGGCTTAACGTCGGTGATAACACGACCTGACAATGCACTGTCAATTGTGATGATGAGACCTGAGATAATGGCCATTGGTTGGCAAGAGTCTTCAAACATACTTGTTGATAAGCTTGCTTGGTCAGATGTGGTTGTATTAGGGCCTGGGCTTGGAACCAGTGATTGGGGACAATCTCTCTTTGCGCAGTGTCATCATATTGATAAACCTTGTGTCGTTGATGCTGATGGCCTTAATTTACTGGCAAAAGCCCCTGACTACCGAGATAATCGAATCATTACACCACATCTCGGCGAAGCGGCGCGATTATTGGATGTCTCTATTAATGAGATTGAAGCCGATCGGTTTGTCGCGATTCAGCGCTTACAGCAAAATTATGGCGGTGTTGTTGTTTTAAAAGGGGCTGGCAGTTTAATTTATGATGGTAAGACATTATGGATTTGTACTTGCGGCAATCCTGGAATGGCAACGGGAGGGATGGGGGACGTATTATCAGGTATCATTGGTGCTTTACTCGGCCAAGGTTTAGCGTTAGTTGAAGCGGCCTATGCGGGAGTCTGGATCCATAGCCGAGCCGCAGATTTGTGTGCGCAAAGCGGAGAGCGTGGTATGCTGGCATCAGATCTCTTTCCGTTTATTCGTCAATTAGTCAATCCAAGATAAAAACATGCAAACATTTGAAACCTTTCTTGCTGATGAGCAGGCAACAGTAGATTTAGGCCTTAAATTAGCTAAAGCCTGTACGCAACAAACAACGATTTATCTTCACGGCGATTTGGGAGCCGGAAAAACAACGTTTAGTCGTGGTTTTATTCGTGCGCTAGGCCATCAAGGGAATGTTAAGAGTCCGACATATACCCTAGTTGAACCTTATGATCTTGCTCCTTGGCAAGTGTATCATTTTGATCTCTATCGCCTTGCAGATCCTGAAGAATTAGAATTTATGGGAATTCGTGATTATTTCACCCAGGATGCTATTTGCTTAGTGGAATGGCCAGAGAAAGGTGATGGGTTATTACCTCAACCCGATCTTGAATTAGAAATGTGTTATCACGGTGAGCAGAGAAAAGTATTGATCCGCGCCAATACGGAATATGGTGCAGCATTGATCAATCATTTGGAGTTGAGTTAATTAGGATGGCGTTACGGACGTATTTAAAGTTCCTGATAGTAGGAGCAGGATTAGTGAGTTCTGCTGCCTCTTGGGCAAATGAACTCAAAGGGGTGAGAATTTGGCCTGCGCCAGATGAAACTCGCGTAGTATTAGATCTGCAAAGTAAAGCAGACTATTCTCACTTTTCATTAGCAGGACCTTCTCGTTTAGTGGTTGATCTTAAAGATACTAAGATCAAAACTAAACTTCCTATTGCGGTTCAGAAAAGTGATATTTTAACCAAAGTTCGCACCAGTACAGCGCCTGCAAAAGGTACAACGCGACTGGTGTTTGAAGTTAAGCGTGGTGTAACGCCAACAATATTCTCTTTATCACCAACGGGCAGTTATGGTTACCGTTTAGTTTTAGACTTGCCGAATGGAACGTCTAAAACTGTTGGTGCTAAAGAAGAGCAAGCAGAAGAAAAAGCGACGGCAAATAACTTAGCGAAAATGCCATCTGGTACCGCTGATATCGTGGTAGCGGTGGATGCAGGTCACGGTGGTGATGATCCTGGCTCTATTGGTCCAACGCGTAAATATGAAAAAAATGTCACACTAGCGGTTGCGAAAAAACTGGCAGCTAAGATCAATGCAACAACGGGTATGCGTGCAGTACTAACTCGCCGTGGTGACTACTTTGTTCCATTGGGTAAGCGTTCAGAAATTGCACGTAAGAATAAAGCCCTTCTTTTAGTTTCTATCCATGCTGATGGCTTTACAAAACCGCAACCTCGTGGTGCTTCTGTATGGGTGCTCAACACACGCCGTGCGAATACTGAAATAGGTCGCTGGTTGGAGCAAAGTGAGAAGCAATCTGAGTTATTAGGTGGTGGCGATGTTTTATCAAGTAATACCAATGATAAATATCTTGGCCGAGCGGTATTAGACCTTCAATTTAGTTACTCGCAAAAAGAAGGTTACGATGTTGCTACTCGTGTATTACATGAGTTACGTAAAGTGGCACGTTTGCATAAAACGGTTCCGCAATACGCAAGTTTAGCGGTATTGAAATCACCTGATATTCCATCGCTATTGGTTGAAACGGGTTTTATTACCAATCCGACAGAAGAGAAATTACTTAATACGACATCACACCAAAACCAATTAGCGAATGCGGTTTATAAAGGGGTGTTGGAGTATTTTGAAGCAAATCCACCTGAAGGTACTTTATTTGCTTCTCGTTTGAAAGGACGTGGAAGTAAGCATAAAGTGACATCGGGTCAGTCATTAAGCGGTATTGCCCAGAAGTATGGCGTGTCGATGGCATCAATCAAAGCTTCGAATAATCTGAAATCAACCTCAGTGAACATCGGTCAAGTGTTGATTATTCCTGGCAACATTAAGACAGCGTCGGTTTCGACGCCAACGAAAACGGTGAGTACGACATCGAGCAGTGCTACAGTGAAACCTGTTGCCTCAACCAAGGTGATTGTGCATAAAGTCGTTCGTGGTGAATATTTAGGTAAGATTGCAGCAAAATATGGTGTTACCATGAGCAGCATCCGTCAACTTAATCACCTAAAATCAGACAATGTGATGCTTGGGCAAAAATTAAAAATTGCCGTTCCTGCGCCGAAATATGTTCAACATAAAGTAAAGCGTGGCGAGTTTTTGAGTAAGATTGCTGATAAATATGGTGTGTCAGTTGCAAGTATTCGTGCTACGAATAAGCTACGTTCTGATAAACTAGCTGTAGGACAGACGCTAATCATACCAAGAAGTTAATTATGCCGATTCAGATTTTACCCGCTCGGCTGGCTAACCAGATTGCAGCGGGTGAAGTTGTTGAACGCCCAGCTTCTGTAGTCAAAGAGCTTGTTGAAAATAGTCTTGATGCCGGTGCTACTCGAATCGATATTGATATCGAAAAAGGTGGCAGCCGGCTCATTCGTATTCGTGATAATGGAAAAGGGATCCCTAAAGATGAGCTTGCGCTCGCCCTTAGCCGTCATGCGACTTCTAAAATTACTACTCTGGATGATCTTGAAGCGATAGTCAGTCTTGGCTTTCGTGGTGAAGCGCTTGCCAGTATCAGTTCCGTCTCTCGTTTAACGTTAACCTCCCGCACCCAAGCGCAAGAAGAAGCGTGGTCAGCGTATGCTGAAGGGCGAGATATGGACGTCCAGTTAAAACCTGCAGCCCATCCGGTAGGTACAACGCTAGAAGTGCTTGATCTTTTCTTTAATACACCTGCGCGTCGTAAGTTCTTACGGACAGAAAAAACAGAATTTAATCATATTGATGAGTTGATCAAACGTATTGCGTTAAGCCGCTTCGATGTTGCTATTACTTTGCGTCATAACGGTAAGATCATTCGACAATACCGAGCGGCACAAACGCCGATTCAAAAAGAGCGTCGATTAGCAACGGCATGTGGTTCAGGCTTTTTGCAACATGCATTGGTGGTTGAATTAGCGCACGGGGACTTGAAATTATCCGGTTGGGTATGTAGCTCTCAAGGCGCTCGTGCACAAAATGATATTCAGTATTGTTATGTTAATGGACGGATGATGAAAGATAAGCTGATCAATCATGCGATCCGTCAAGCTTATGAGTCGAGTTTACGATCCGATCAGTATGCAGCTTACGTACTGTATATTGATGTTGATCCTCACCAAGTTGATGTGAATGTTCACCCAGCAAAACATGAAGTGCGTTTTCATCAAGCACGGTTGGTACATGATTTTATCTACCAAGCCTTACAAAGTGCATTGCAGCAAGGGGCATTAGAAGAAGAGCAGCATCAGTATCAATCACCGATACGATCGAGTGCTCACCGTATCGAAGTCGATGAAGATGGTGTGGTGATTGAACCAACAAACTCTGTGACGCAAAGGGTTGCTCAAGCGATAGATGCGACACCAGAGTATCCTCATAAATCACCGTCATCGGAATGGAATAAGTCTGCGTCGACATATTCAGCAGGTTCACCCATTGATAGTGATAGGCGTGACTCAGCAGTATCCGCTGAATATGCGGTAAGTGAAGCGTCTGAGCATAGTAAACCATCTTCTTATTCTGCTTCACCAAGCACTAATAATAGAGATCAGCAGCATTATGATCGTAGTCCTCGTGAGCGACAAGGCAGTGAGCAAACAATAAATACCACGAGAACTTCTGATGCTTCATCTGGCGCCTCACGTTCTCCTAAACCGGAAGGGCCGACGGCGGCTGAGATCAAGGCATACCAAAAGCTGTTACAAACGGAATCGCCGACAGAACATGTTTTAGCAGAACAACCCATAGAGCGTGTTGCCGAGCCGCGTAGAGAGTGGCAAGCAATGCCTTCAACAGCAGTTGTTAAACAACATGCGATAGCGGGTAAAGCTATGGGGCTTGGTAAAGCATTATGTTTGGTGGCTGAGCGTTACTTACTAATGCAGCAAGAGACCAATATTGCCTTACTGAATTTAGATCATGCAGAGTTACTACGCTATGTTGGACAATTGCGTTTAGCGCAAACGGAAGGATTAAAACCTCAACCGCTTTTGATCCCACTATCGGTACCTGTAGAGAGCGATTTAATTGCCTGTGCTGAACAACATGCGATGCTACTTAAACAATTAGGGATTCAACTGAAAGCGAAAGGGAGAAATGGCATAATAATCATGTCAGTATGTATGCCATTAAGACAACAAAACTTACAACAGTTGCTCCCGAATTTGTTAACCTACCTACTTACAGCTTGTGATGATCCAGAAGCACAAGGGTGGGATAAATTATTATATTGGTTAGCTGAACAATGTGTTGGTACAGTGGCAAGTTATAGTTTGTCGCAAGCCATTCAGCTAGTCTCTGAATTAGAGCAGCTATGGGGAGAGAATTTGGCAGGTCATGAAAGCCAATTACTTCGACCGGTAGATATGCAAGCAGCAATAGAAGCCTTTAAATAATGATAACTAAGCCACAACCTCAAGCCATTTTTTTAATGGGACCAACAGCTTCGGGTAAAACCGATCTTGCCATTCGATTACGAGAGCAACTGCCTGTTGAGTTGATTAGTGTTGATTCTGCCCTTATTTATAAGGGAATGGATATCGGTACAGCAAAACCAGATGCGCATGAACTTGCATTAGCACCGCATCGTTTGATCGATATTCGTGATCCAGCGCAAAGTTATTCGGCTGCAGACTTTCGTGCTGATGCACTGAAAGAAATGGCTGATATAGTTGCAGCAGGGCGAATTCCTTTATTAGTTGGTGGTACTATGTTGTACTACAAGGCTTTATTGGAAGGTTTATCGCCTTTACCTGCTGCAGATCTTGAGGTTCGCGCAGGGATTGAACGAGATGCTGCTGAGCATGGATGGCAAGCATTGCATGATGAATTAGTAAGGATTGATCCCGTTGCCGGAGCAAGAATTCATCCCAATGATCCACAGCGATTATCTCGTGCATTGGAAGTTTTCCGAATTTCGGGTAAAACTTTAACTGAGTTAACAAAAACTCAAGGTGAATCTTTACCTTACAAGGTTCATCAATTTGCAATCACTCCCATGGATAGGGCTGTACTGCATCAGCGAATTGAGCTTAGGTTCAATAAAATGATCGAGGCAGGTTTTGAGCAGGAAGTACGTGCGTTGCACGAGCGTGGTGATCTTCACCTTGAGCTTCCTTCTATTCGTTGCGTTGGTTATCGTCAGATGTGGGAATATTTGGACGGGAATTATGACTTAGATGAAGCGGTTTTCCGTGGTATCTGTGCTACCCGTCAATTAGCAAAGCGTCAAATTACCTGGCTTCGCGGTTGGAAAGATTTGACCTGGTTGGATAGTAGTGATGTGGATTCCGCGTTACAAACAGTCACAAACTCAGTTAGATGTGATGTTTGATTAACGTGTATACTCTGAACTGCTTTGCGTATTTTTAGTTTTTGTTCGTTGCTAATACAACTACAAACAAATAAGGAAAAGAAATAATGGCTAAGGGGCAATCTCTGCAAGACCCGTTTTTAAATGCGCTGCGTCGTGAACGAATTCCGGTCTCAATTTACTTGGTAAACGGTATCAAACTACAGGGACAAATTGAGTCTTTTGACCAATTTGTGATCCTATTAAAAAACACTGTAAACCAAATGGTATATAAGCATGCTATTTCAACGGTAGTTCCTGCTCGTCCAGTGAACCATCACCATGCAGGTGATCGTCCAGCAGGTACTGAACGTCCAGAAAAAACTGAAGAATAATTTATTCTTCCATTAAGGAGTTAATGGCTTGTTTGACCGTTATGAAGCCGGTGAACAGGCGATTCTTGTTCATATTAACTTCACGCAAGATGGGGAATGGGAAGATCTTAGCGAATTTGAAATGCTGGTCTCCTCAGCGGGCGTCAATACACTGCATGTTGTCACTGGCAGCCGTAAGACTCCGCACCCTAAATATTACGTTGGAGAAGGTAAGGCACAAGAAATTGCCGACGCGGTAAGAACAGCGGAAGCTGATATCGTTATCTTTAACCACTCCTTGTCTCCCGCTCAAGAGCGTAACTTGGAGCAAATTTGTCAGTGTCGTGTACTCGACAGAACAGGTTTGATCTTAGATATATTTGCTCAACGCGCACGTACCCATGAAGGTAAGTTGCAAGTCGAGCTTGCACAGTTACGTCATATATCAACCCGATTGATTCGTGGTTGGACTCACCTTGAGCGACAGAAAGGGGGGATAGGTCTGCGTGGACCTGGTGAAACGCAGCTTGAAACAGATAGACGTTTATTGCGCGATCGAATTAAAACAATTCTACGTCGTTTAGATAAAGTGGCTAAACAGCGTGATCAAGGAAGACGTGCGCGTAATCGTGCAGAAATTCCAACGATCTCATTAGTGGGATATACCAATGCTGGTAAATCCACACTCTTTAATCGGATCACCGATGCGGGGGTTTACGCCGCCGATCAACTGTTTGCAACTCTAGATCCTACACTACGTAAAATAGCAGTGGCTGATGTAGGTACAGCGATTTTAGCTGATACCGTTGGATTTATTCGACATCTTCCCCACGATCTAGTGGCAGCATTTAAAGCTACCCTTAAAGAAACACAAGAGGCTGATCTTTTACTTCATGTGGTTGATGCAAGTGATGATCGCTTCCGTGAAAACATTGAAGCTGTTGAAACAGTACTAGAAGAAATTGATGCGGGTGAGGTGCCTACTTTAATTATCATGAATAAAATTGATAATTTAGAGCATGCAGAACCTCGTATTGAACGAGATGAAGAGGGAGTTCCTCGTCGCGTTTGGGTTTCAGCGATGGAAGGGCAAGGCATTGACTTGTTATTCCAAGCACTAACTGAACGCCTCTCCGGTACGATGGTAGCGCATACCTTACGTGTACCCCCTGAAATGATTGGGCGTATCCGTAGCAAGTTTTATCAGCTGGGATGTATTTTACAAGAAGAATACGAATCAGACGGTTATTTGATGATTGATATTCGTTTGCCTTTGGCGGAATGGTCTCGATTACAAAAAAGAGAAAGTACTTCGTTAGATGACTTTATCGTTGCTTAATGGATTACTAGAGTGATAAAAACTGTCGTCATATCATATTGATGGAGTTCTATAATGGCGTGGAATGAGCCTGGAAACAACGGCGGCCGTGATGATAAAGACCCTTGGGGTAATAATAATCGCGGTGGACGTGAACAAGGACCACCAGATCTCGATGAGGTTTTTTCAAAACTAAGTCGTAAAGTTGGCGGTGTGTTTGGAAATAAAAAAGGGCCGAGTGGCAGCGGGAGCGCTGTTGGCTTGGGGGCTGTTGCCGTATTAGCTGCGGCGGTTTGGGGTTTTTCTGGTTTTTACACCATTGGCGAAGCAGAGCAAGGTGTTGTGCTACGTTTTGGTAAGTTTGATCAAGTTGTAAAACCCGGTCTGAACTGGAAACCAACGTTTATTGATGAAGTTATCCCAGTCAACATTCAAGCAATTCGTTCTCTTCGTGCATCTGGCTTGATGTTAACGAAAGATGAAAACGTTCTGAAAGTTGAAATGGATGTTCAGTACCGTGTTGATAACGCTGAGAAGTACCTATTTAGCGTAACGAATGCTGATGACAGTTTGCGTCAGGCAACCGATTCTGCACTTCGTGCCGTGATTGGTGATTCAACGATGGATCAGGCATTGACGACAGGTCGTCAGACTATTCGTGCGAATACTCAAGCAGCAATTGATAAAATTATTGCAAAATACGACATGGGTATCCGTGTTGTTGATGTGAACTTCCAATCAGCTCGTCCACCTGAAGCGGTGAAAGATGCATTTGATGATGCTATCGCAGCGCGAGAAGATGAAGAGCGTTACGTTCGTGAAGCAGAAGCTTACAGTAATGATATTTTGCCTAAAGCAACGGGTCGTGCTGAGCGTCTGAAGAACGAAGCTGAAGGTTACTCTGAGCGTGTTGTTAATGGCGCATTGGGTGATGTAGCACAGTTTGATAAATTGTTGCCACAATACCTAGCAGCGAAAGAAGTGACACGTGAGCGTTTGTATCTAGATACCATGGAGAAGGTGTACAGTAACACCAGCAAAGTGTTAATTGATACGAAATCAGGTGGCAGTAATAATATGATGTACTTACCACTTGATAAGCTGATGTCTCAGTCAAATCAAGCTGATAAGAAAACCGATAATTCAGATCGTTTAAGCGGTATTGAATTAGAAAAAGTAGAAACTCCAACTCCAGTTGCACCTGCTTCTCGTGCTGATACTGGCCGTCAAGGGAGATATTAATTATGCGTAAGTTAATGATCCCAGTAGTAGTGATTTTTATTGCTCTATTATTGATGTCAGTGTTTGTCGTAAAAGAAGGTGAGCGTGGTATCGTGGTGCGTTTCGGTCGTATCTTAAAAGATAACAATACTGAAATTGCCCGTATTTATCAGCCCGGCCTGCATTTTAAAGTACCAGTGTTTGACCGTGTTCATGATTTAGATGCGCGTATTCAAACTATGGATGATCAGGCTGATCGTTTCTTAACAGCTGAGAAGAAAGACGTGATCATTGATACCTATGTGAAATGGCGTATCAAAGATTTTGGTAAGTACTACTTAGCAACAGGTGGTGGTAATACATCAACTGCAGAAGCGCTATTAAAGCGTAAAGTAGTCGATAGCCTACGTGCTGAAATCGGTTCGAAAGAAATTAAGCAGATCGTGTCTGGAGAAGACAGCATTTCAACACCAACTACAGCGTCTGATATTGCACAAACTAAAGCGGCTAAAGCTGCTCTAGCGGTAATTGAAGGTGTAGTACCGGTGAAGGAAGTTGAAGGCCAGCGTGATAAAATCATGGCAGATGTACTTGAAGAAACGCGTGAAAGTGCGAAAGATTTGGGTATTGAAGTGGTTGATTTCCGAATTAAGAAAATTAACCTACCAGATGAAATCAGTGAGTCTATCTACCGTCGTATGCGTGCCGAGCGAGAATCAGTAGCGCGTAGTTACCGTTCGCAAGGTCGTCAACGTGCTGAAGAGTTACGTGCACGTTCTGAGCTTGAAGTAGCGACTGTTCTTTCTGAAGCAAAACGTAAAGCACAGGTTATTCGTGGTGACGCGGATGCAAAAGCGGCAGAGATTTACTCAAAAGCTTATAGCCAAAACCCAGAGTTCTACAGCTTCTGGCGTTCGCTTAAAGCTTACGAGAAGAGCTTCAACTCTAAAAATGATGTATTGGTTGTTGATCCTAACAATGAATTCTTTAAGTACATGAATCATTCAGAACTTAAAGCAAACTAAACCAATCACAACAGACATCTGTTATTGTAAAGACAAGGCCTCGGCCTTGTCTTTTTTTATGGGGAAAAGAAAAATGTCACATTCAATTTGGATGGCACTAGGCTTAGTATTAGTGGTTGAAGGCTTAGGGCCATTACTTGCGCCTCGCGGGTGGCGAGAGATGGTTAACCAGTTAAGCCAACAAAATGATAATAATTTGCGTCGTATTGGCGGCTGTCTGGTTGTTGCCGGTGCGGTTATTGCGTATATGATGTATAGGCAGATGTAAAATACATAGCACACAATGGTGACAATTAGCTTGCAGAAACGGTCTACACGGCTAAAAAATGACTGCAAGCTGAATGTTAAGGTGCTAGAATCCCTTTTTAACTACTGATAGATGAAGAAAGATGGCAAATAATGTAGTCGTTCTTGGCACCCAATGGGGTGACGAAGGTAAAGGTAAAATCGTTGACCTACTGACCGAAGATGCAAAATATGTGGTTCGCTACCAAGGCGGTCACAATGCAGGTCACACCCTAGTTATTGACGGTGAGAAAACAGTTCTTCACCTGATCCCATCAGGTATCCTACGTGACAATGTTAAATGCATCATCGGTAACGGTGTGGTGCTTTCTCCTGATGCGTTAATGAATGAAATGGGCCCACTAGAAGCACGTGGTATTCCTGTTCGTGAGCGTTTATTCCTGTCAGAAGCTTGTCCATTAATTCTTCCTTACCACATTGCTCTTGACCAAGCGCGTGAAGCTGCTCGTGGTAAAAAAGCAATTGGTACGACTGGTCGTGGTATCGGTCCTGCTTACGAAGATAAAGTTGCACGTCGCGGTCTACGCGTTGGCGATCTTTTCAATAAAGAAGCATTTGCAGAAAAGCTTAAAGAAGTGATGGCTTACCATAACTTCCAGCTTGAGCATTACTACAATGCTGAGCCTGTAAACTACGAAGAAGTGCTAGAAAAAGTACTTTCTCAAGCTGATATCCTAACGTCTATGGTTATCGACGTAACTAAAGAGCTTGATGATGCTCGTCTACGTGGCGACAAGATCATGTTCGAAGGCGCGCAAGGTACGCTACTTGATATCGATCACGGTACTTATCCGTATGTAACCTCTTCTAACACAACTGCTGGTGGTGTTGCTGCAGGTTCTGGCTTTGGTCCTCGTCACCTAGGTTACATTCTTGGTATTGCGAAAGCTTACTGTACACGTGTTGGTGCTGGTCCTTTCCCTACAGAGCTATATGATGGTCTAGACAAGCAAGATCCAGTAGGTAAGCACTTAGGTACTGTTGGCCACGAGTTTGGTGCAACAACAGGTCGTCTACGTCGTACCGGTTGGTTCGATGCCGTTGCTATGCGTCGTGCGGTACAAATTAACTCTATCTCTGGCTTCTGTCTAACTAAATTAGACGTACTAGATGGCTTAGAAGAGCTAAAAATCTGTACTGCATACAAAACGAAGACGGGCGAAATCTTAGAAGTTTCACCAATGGCTGCTGACGAGTACGAAGATCTAGAGCTTGTTTATGAAACAATGCCGGGTTGGAGTGAAACTACATTTGGTGCTAAGTCATTAGACGTGCTTCCACAAGCAGCATTAGATTACATTGCACGTATCGAAGAGCTAACAGGCGTTCCAATTGATATTATCTCTACAGGTCCTGACCGT
Organism: Photobacterium sp. GB-1; assembly: GCF_003026165.1. NCBI lineage: Bacteria > Pseudomonadati > Pseudomonadota > Gammaproteobacteria > Vibrionales > Vibrionaceae > Photobacterium > Photobacterium sp. GB-1. The sequence goes on from NZ_PYOB01000021.1 coordinate 14,681, forward strand.
AACGAGACAATTATTAAAGTTCACCCATACGGTGAATAATTATCGCTGATGCGAATTGATTTAAAAACCAGCTTTCGGGCTGGTTTTTTTATATCTAATTAAAATGAATACTGCCTTATTCGTATATTTTGGAAGTGATATCATTAATTAACGATAGAATGTTAGCTAAAGTCTTTAGGCTAGATGTCGATAAAAAGTTATCCCTAGCCTGAGATCTAATGATGAAAAAGCTTCCGATCTTATTATTGACTAGCCAGTTATTTATATCTGCCGCTTACGCATTGGATAATGTGGGAGATGCTGTTCCCATTTATAGCGATGATGAACTGATACAGCTTTTTGAAACGAACCAGCATTTAAAAAAAATAAAAGCTGATGATTGCCAGCTTGTACAAGATATTAAAGCGCGCGCTGAGCGAGTAGAGTCACCTTCTTATCAGTTTTTATATGGTGATATGTTGGCTTGGGGCGTATGTGTAGACAAAGATGTCGAGCAAGGTTTGTATTATATGCGAGCGGCTGCGCAGCAAGGCTCACCGGTAGCACTTGAACAATTAGGGCGTTATTATGCGAACGGAGTGTTATTGCAACAAGATAAAGAGCGTGCGATCCCGTATTTACGAGAAGCTGCGGCGCTAGGAAATATTAAAGCGCGTCTTCAGTTAGCTGAACTATTAGTGTCAGATCATGGTAGTCCACTTGATTACGAAGATGCTTATCGCTGGCTGTATCAAACCACGACGGCGAATAAATCGTTATATAACCAACTGAATACGTTACGTCGAAAATTAGAATTACGTATGCCTGAAAATATTATTGCTCGGGCAAAACAACGTTCAAGTTTATGGTAACCTGTCCCAAATAATCCAGTAACCAGATAAAAAAGCACAGCATTTCGCTGTGCTTTGTTGTATTAGCTGCGTTAAGTTATAGGACTTTGTGTGGGCCGAAACATTCGTAGTGAATACGATCTTCAGATACACCTAATGCTAATAGCTGTTTAGCGATATATTGCATGAAGGCAACAGGACCACAGAAGTAAAAGTGCATGTTTTCATCTGTTAGCTGTGGTGCTATCGTGCTGAGATCCATCAAACCTTGGTAGTCATAATCTTCGGCAGGAAGATCGCTATCAAGTGGTGCGTTATACCAAGTGATATCTTGAATGTGATTGTGCTGCTGCGCGAGTGCTTTTACCTGTTTTTTGTAGGCATGATGTGCGCCATTTTCTGTGGCATGTAGCCAGTTAACAGGTGCTTGGTGATCTGTTAGTGATTCAAGCATTGAAAGCGTTGGCGTTAAACCCACACCTGCGGAAAGTAATGTGACAGGTGTGTTTGCTTCAACATCTAAGAAGAAGTCACCAGCAGGGGCGGCAAGCATTACTTTATCGCCAATATTGATATTGTTATGTAAGTAGTTTGAAACTTTACCGTGAGATTCACGTTTTACTGAAATACGGTACTGATCATCTTGTGGTGCCGAAGATAAGCTATATTGACGAATTTCTTGGTTCTCTAATTCGTCAGCATTAAGGTAGATCCCCAGATACTGCCCAGGTTTATAGCTTGCGACCTTACCGCCATCTGTAGGTTTAAAGGTAAAGCTCGTGATAAATTCGCTGTCTTGTTGCTTGTTAGTGACTACGAACTCACGAGTGCCACGCCACCCACCAACTTTATTCGCATTTTCTTGATAGATTTCTTCTTCACGATTGATGAAAATATTAGCCAGTAAACCATAAGCTTCAGCCCAAGCGTCTAATACCTCTTGTCCTGGCGCTAATAATTCATCAATGGTGGCGATAAGGTGAGAGCCAACAATATTGTATTGCTCAGCGGTGATCATAAAACTGGTATGTTTGTGAGCAATCTTTTCTACTGCTGGTAAAAGCACAGCAAGATTTTCGATATTATTGGCATAAGCACAAATGGCATTAAATAACGCTTCTTGTTGGCTAGAAGGTTCATTATTTGCCCCATTTTTTTGGTGGCTCATGTTAAAAACATCTTTTAACTCAGGGTTGTGGCTAAACATACGCTGATAGAAATGTTGGGTAACCATAGGGCCTGCTTCTGCAATGACAGGAGCTGTTGTTTTAACAATATCGATCGTTTTTTGACTAAGCATGAGCACTTCCTATAAACATGTATTTATAATGTATGTTATAAGTTGTATCTGATCTGTATCTTTTAGTCAATAAGAAGATTAAAATAACAACAGGAGGAGCCATTGTGCAGTTAACTAGTTTTACCGATTACGGCTTACGAGCTTTGATATATCTTGCGTCGCTACCAGAAGGTGAGCTAACAAGTATTACGAAAGTGACAGAAATATATAATGTGTCACGTAACCATATGGTTAAAATAATCAATAAATTAGGTCAATTAGGCTATATCGAAACGGTGCGTGGAAAAAATGGTGGCATTCGTTTAGGTAAGTCAGCTGAATCTATTATTGTTGGCGATGTCGTACGCGCAATAGAACCGTTACAGATTGTTAATTGTAGCCCTGATTTTTGCCATATAACGCCAGCTTGTCGATTAAAAGGTGTGCTTGCTGATGCAAGAGAAGCATTTTTGGCTGAGCTAGATAAATATACCTTGTTAACCTTAGTTGAAGATAATGCGCCGTTGCTGAATTTATTAAGCAACCCTAACAAGTTATAAAACATCATTTGGTTATACGTTTAATTAGCATATTCCTCCCAAAATTTAGTGGAGCAGCAGTCTTTATCGCGCTGCTCCCGTCTGATCACCTAAAAGCCAGATATACCTCAGGTATAGGTTGGCCTACAGGAAAAATATAATGTCTAAAGGTACTACCGATTTACCGGTCGACCCTTTTCGCGATCGCGAAGCATCTAATTATGAAAACCCGATCCCAAGCCGTGAACACTTACTTGAAGTGATTCGTGGTTTTAGTACCCCGGTGAGTCGTGACCAGTTATTTGCTGAGCTAAAGCTAGAAGGCGATGATCACTATGAAGGCTTACGCCGTCGTTTACGTGCGATGGAGCGTGATGGCCAGTTAATTTTCACCCGTCGTCAATGTTATGCGTTGCCTGAACGTTTAGATTTGATCAAAGGTTACGTTATGGGTCACCGTGACGGCTTTGGTTTCTTACGCCCTGAAGGTTCGCTAGGTAAAGACAATGATTTGTTATTACCGCATCACCAAATGCGTGGTGTGATCCACGGTGATTACATTTTGGCGCAAGCGGGCGGTGAAGATAAGCGTGGTCGTAAAGAAGCACGTGTTGTTCGTGTGTTAAAAGAAAGCACAGCTCAGATTGTTGGCCGTTTTTTCCTTGAAGATGGCATGGGCTATGTGGTGCCAGACGATTCTCGCATTGCTCAAGATATCATTATCCCACAAGACGTTCGCCAAGGCGCACGTATGGGGAATGTTGTGGTTGTCGAAATTAACCAACGAGCGACGCGTCAACACAATGCTGTTGGTCGTATTGTAGAAGTACTGGGCGAAAATATGGCGCCGGGTATGGAAATTGATATTGCGTTACGCACCCATGATATTCCGCACGTATGGCCATCAGAAGTTGATAAAGAAATTCAACATTTGACAGAAGAAGTGCCAGAAGAGGCGAAAAAAGGTCGTGTAGATTTACGTCAATTACCACTGGTCACCATTGATGGCGAAGATGCTCGTGACTTTGATGATGCGGTTCACTGTGAGCGTACTACATCAGGTGGCTGGCGTTTATGGGTTGCGATTGCCGATGTGAGTTATTACGTCCGTCATAAATCAGCACTTGATAACGAAGCCGTTAAGCGTGGTAACTCTGTTTACTTCCCTGCACAAGTGATCCCAATGTTGCCGGAAGTACTCTCGAATGGTTTATGTTCACTAAACCCGCAAGTTGATCGCTTGTGTATGGTGTGTGAAATGACCATTTCTGACACCGGTGAGTTAACAGGTTACAAGCACTACGAAGCGGTCATGAATTCTCACGCTCGTTTGACTTACACCAAAGTCAGTAAAATGCTTGAAGGCGATGAAGAACTTCGTCAGCGTTATGAACCACTTGTTCCGCATTTAGAAGAGCTTTACAGCATGTTCAAAGTGCTGAAAGCAGCACGTGAAGAACGTGGTGCGATTGAATTTGAAACGGTTGAAACTCAGTTCATTTTCAATGCAGATCGTAAGATTGACCGTATTGTGCCTGCTGTGCGAAATGAAGCGCATAAGATCATCGAAGAATGTATGATTTTAGCCAATATTGCCTCTGCACGTTTTGTTGAAAGTGCAAAAGAGCCAGCATTATACCGTGTTCACGATACCCCAGGTGAAGAGCGCCTACAGGGCTTTCGTGATTTCTTAGGTGAACTAAGCTTACATCTTGGCGGTGGTTTAGAGCCTACACCAAAAGATTATGCAGAGCTGGCAAATGCGATTCAAACTCGAAAAGATCGCGAGTTGATCCAAACCATGCTGCTACGCTCAATGAAGCAGGCGGTATACCAAGGTGACAATATTGGACACTTTGGCTTGGCATTAACTGAATATGCGCACTTTACCTCGCCAATTCGTCGCTACCCTGATTTAACGCTGCACCGCGCGATTAAATACTTAGTTGCGAAGCAAGCAGGTAACAGTGGTAACACAACACCAACGGGTGGTTTCCATTACTCATTTGATGAAATTGATGCATTAGGTGAGCAATGTTCAATGACTGAGCGCCGTGCTGATGACGCAACGCGTGATGTCTCTGATTGGCTTAAATGTGAATACATGCAAGATCACTTAGGCGATGAGTTCGACGGTGTGATTGCCAATGTGACAGGTTTTGGCTTCTTTGTTCGCTTAAACGAATTGAACATTGATGGCTTAGTTCATATTTCAAACCTAGCGAATGACTACTACCAGTTTGATCCAGTAGGTCAACGCTTGGTAGGTGATAGCTCAGGTGTGGTATACCGTTTAGGCGATACCGTGAAAGTGAAAGTAGCATCGATTAACTTAAACGATCGTCAGATTGACTTTGATATTGTTGGCGCTGAGCGCAAGCAACGTGGCGCAGGTAAAACGGCTAAGAGTCATGAGAAAAAACAGCGTTTACGTAAAGCCGATGGTCTACGTCGTCAAAGCCTGAAAGTGTACAAATCAGAAGATGGCGTGGCAAAACAAGAAGAGCGCAGTGAATCAAAACGCGAACGTTCTTCGGTACGTAAAAAGCTAAAAGAAGGCGCAATTCCACTGGCGGACGAGAAGAACAAACCGAAGCCAAAGAAACGCCGTAAGCCAACGGATGAAAAACCGAAAGCTGAGACAAAAAAGAAACCGAAATCTCGCAAAAAGAAAAAGCAACGTGCGGGAAAAGCCGAACGCGCAGCAAAGAAGAGTTAAACCATGAGTAATGATATGATTTTTGGCATCCATGCCGTGAAAGCCGTGCTGGCATCTGATCCAGTTCGTTTTATTGAAGTCTTTGTACTGAAAGGACGAGAAGATGATCGTTTACTGCCGTTAGTCACTGAGCTGCAATCACTGGGTATTACGATCCAAGAAGCAGGGCGTAAAGCACTTGATGACAAAGTTAAAGGTGCTTCTCACCAAGGTATCGTTGCTCGCGTTCGTCCAGGTAAGCAATACAACGAGAACGATCTTGATGATTTATTGGTGGGTAAAGAAAATCCATTATTATTGATTTTAGATGGTGTGACAGATCCGCATAACTTAGGCGCATGTCTACGTAATGCGGATGCTGCGGGTGCGGTTGCTGTTATCGTCCCGAAAGATCGCTCGGCACAGCTCAACGCAACGGCAAGTAAAGTTGCCTGTGGCGCGGCTGAAATCATGCCATTAGTACGTGTGACTAACTTGGCGCGTACCATGCGTGCACTGCAAGATAAAGGTGTATGGATTGTCGGTACGGCGGGTGAAGCAACGCATGATATTTACCAAAGTAAGCTGACTGGCCCATTAGCGATTGTGATGGGTGCAGAAGGCGAAGGTATGCGTCGTTTAACCCGTGAAACCTGTGATGATTTGATCAAAATTCCAATGGCAGGTTCGGTATCAAGCTTAAACGTATCAGTAGCAACAGGTATCTGTTTGTTTGAAGCGGTACGTCAACGTAGCTAATATGTTACTGACAACAGTAAAGAAAGTTGCACATTTAACCTGGTGTCAGTAATCCCACACCCTTATTCGGTTTAACTGGATAAGGGTGTTTTTATTGGGATAGACAAACAGTCAAGATAACTTGCCAGTGGGCAGGAAAAACCTTGGCGTAGAGCACAGAATTTTCTTGCTTCAATTGATCATTCTCTGTACTATCCATCGTCCAAATTCTCGGTTCTTTTTTTAGTTCCTTGCTTCCCCAGGATAACCGAGCCGACAAGGGAAGCTGAATAATCCGTAAGGAGCAACCTATGCGTCATTACGAAATCGTATTCATGGTGCACCCTGATCAAAGCGAGCAAGTTGCTGGCATGATCGAGCGTTACACTGCTGCTATCAAAGATTCTGGTGGTCAGATTCACCGTCTAGAAGATTGGGGTCGTCGTCAAATGGCTTACCCAATCAACAAACTGCACAAAGCACACTACGTTCTAATGAACGTTGAAGCTGAGCAGTCTGTAGTTGACGAGCTTGAGTCAAACTTCCGCTTCAACGACGCAGTGATCCGTAACATGATCATGCGTACTAAGAACGCTGTTACTGAGCCATCTCCAATGATGAAGGCTAAAGAAGAGCGTTTCACTAAGCGTGAAGATCGTGCAGAAAATGCACAATCTGAAGGCGAAGCAGCTGCTGAGTAATTTGTATAAATGACCAATCGTCTGGAGTTAGTTGGCACTATTGCTAAACAACCCAAACGAAGCCAGTCTCCTGCGGGCATACCTCATTGTCACTTTGTGCTTGAGCATCGTTCGATTCAACAGGAAGCAGGCCTACCACGCCAAGTATATTGTTATATTAACGTGGTAGTCAGTGGCAAAGGTCAACAAGTACTCACTCAAGATTTAGTTATCGGAAGCAATGTTAAGGTAGGAGGGTTTATCTCTTATCAAACCGGCCGTAACGGCATTGGTAAATTAGTATTGCACGCCGATCACATTGACATAATTTAGATCAGGAGATAGCCCATGGCTCGTTTCTTCCGTCGTCGTAAATTCTGCCGTTTCACTGCAGAAGGCGTACAAGAGATTGACTACAAAGACGTAGCAACTCTAAAAAACTACATCACTGAAGCTGGTAAAATCGTACCTAGCCGTATCACTGGTACTCGCGCTAAATACCAGCGTCAGCTAGCTCGCGCTATCAAGCGTTCTCGTTACCTAGCACTTCTACCGTACACTGACAAGCATCAGTAATCGGTAGTAGTTTTTAGACTTTTATAGAGGACAAGATAATGCAAGTTATTCTACTTGATAAAATCGCTAACCTAGGTAGCCTTGGCGACCAAGTTAACGTTAAAGCTGGCTACGCTCGTAACTTCCTTATCCCACAAGCTAAGGCAGTAATGGCAACTAAAGCTAACGTTGAAATGTTCGAAGCACGTCGTGCAGAGCTAGAAGCTAAAGTTGCTGAGCAACAAGCTGCTGCTCAAGCTCGTGCTGAAGCACTAAACGCACTAGAAGCAGTAGTAATTGCTTCTAAAGCTGGTGACGAAGGTAAACTATTCGGTTCTATCGGTACTCGTGACATCGCTGATGCAGTTACTGCTGCTGGCGTTGCACTTGTTAAGAGCGAAGTACGTCTACCTGAAGGTGCACTACGTACTACTGGCGAATTCGAAGTTAGCGTTCAGCTAAATTCAGATGTATTCGCAACTGTTAAACTAAACGTTGTTGCTGCAGAGTAATCGCTTTTAGCTTTAATAGAAAAAAACCAGCCTTCGGGCTGGTTTTTTTATGTCTGAAATATGAGAAAAAACAACGTTAGCGTCAATCCTTAGCTTTACTTCATACTGTAAATCAGGCTAACAATCGTACTAGAATCGAAGTTTTTCATATTGTTAGGTACCCACGTGTAATAGGTATAGTTAAAGCCAATACTCAATGCGATGTTATCGGTGATGGAGTTGGTCAGTGATAAATCATTTTGGATCGTAGTATTACTTTTACCAGCCACAATATTGGTTTTATTTTCCAAGGAAAGTGTTTTAAGCGGTTTCCATGTCATGGTTAATGAGCTTTGTAAAACAGCTTCATTCACTACTTCTGGTTTGACTATATCACCATCAATTTCATCTAGGTTAGGATCTTGGTGGCGAAAACCAGGACCGATATCGACCAAGGTTTGAAACGTTTCATAGCTAAAGAGACGATAACCGATACCAGCAGAAGCCAGTGAATCAACATAATATGGACCATAGCGATCATCAATATAGCTGCCGCTACCATATAAGTAATAGCCGTCACGGATCAGCATTTGTGATTTCAAATTGGCTGAAATCTTACGTTTATCTTCTTCGCCATTTTTCTTCGCCATTAGTAGGCTAGTATCTGCGTTAGTTTTATAACGACCTTTGATATATTGCAGATCATAATTAGCGTTTAGCGTCTGTGAATCTGAATTACCAGCAAGTGCTGTAAACCCAAGCCCCACCTCACTGGTAAAGTGAGAAGGCGAGACATCTTCTTCGATATCTTGATCGTCAGCAGCATAGGCTGCAGTATTGGCAAGCAGCAATAATGTCAGTAGGTATCTTGCCAAAGGTCCTCCCACGGCAGGTGTTGTAAATTGAGTGTTATTGATGATAAGTATTATGCGCTCGCATTCTAACCCAAATTTGTCAGCTTTTGGTTAGGAATCGTTACGCTTGACTGTTAGTTAATTTAAAAAGGCGCATAATTAAATAACCATCAGGTTTGAGGCGAGTCGTAAGTTTATGACTGCTCAGAATCGAATGTATGGGGTATACTACTATGCTTCATTCTTGTTCTTGGCTAATACGCAATTTCTATGGCAGATAATAGTAAACCGAAAAAACCAAAAGATAATCAAATGGACGCCATTAAGATGCCGCCTCACTCTTTAGAGGCTGAGCAATCTGTTCTTGGTGGTTTGATGCTGGATAACGAAAAGTGGGACATGGTGGCTGAAAAAGTCGTTGCCAATGATTTCTACAGTCGTCCACACCGGATTATTTTTCAGGCGACAGCGGCACTATTAGAAGCGGGTCAGCCGCTAGATTTGATCACCCTGTCTGAAAACCTTGAGCAATCAAGCACACTTGATGATGTCGGCGGTTTTGCTTACTTAGCTGAACTGGCAAAAAATACACCATCTGCGGCAAATATTTTAGCGTACGCTGATATTGTCCGTGAGCGTGCACTTATTCGTGACATGATTGGTGTGGCAAATGAAATTGCCGATGCCGGTTATGATCCACAGGGCCGCACCAGTGAAGACTTACTGGATATGGCTGAAAGTAAAGTCTTTGCGATTGCAGAGCAACGTACCAACGATAAAGAAGGCCCACAAAGTGTTGATACGATCTTAGAAAAGACCTTAGAACGTATCGAGATTCTATACCAATCGCCGCAAGATGGCGTGACAGGTGTATCGACAGGTTTTACCGATCTCAATAAAAAAACCGCAGGCCTTCAAGGTTCAGATTTAATCATTGTTGCGGCACGTCCATCGATGGGTAAAACTACCTTTGCGATGAACTTATGTGAAAACGCCGCAATGGAGCAGGAAAAACCTGTACTTATTTTCTCGTTAGAGATGCCAGCTGAACAGATCATGATGCGTATGTTGGCGTCACTTTCGCGAGTTGACCAAACTAAAATACGTACCGGTCAACTCGATGATGAAGACTGGGCACGTATATCATCAACAATGGGTATTCTGATGGAAAAGAAGAATATGTTCATTGATGATAGTTCGGGCTTAACACCAACGGAAGTCCGCTCACGTGCCCGTCGTATTGCCCGCGATAACGGCGGTTTAAGCCTTATAATGATTGACTACCTTCAGTTAATGCGTGTACCTGGTTTGCAAGATAACCGTACATTAGAGATCGCTGAAATTTCCCGCTCGTTAAAAGCGCTGGCAAAAGAATTAAACGTACCGGTTGTTGCCTTGTCGCAGCTTAACCGATCGTTGGAGCAACGTGCCGATAAACGCCCTGTTAACTCAGATTTACGTGAATCCGGTGCGATCGAGCAGGATGCCGATTTAATTATGTTTATTTATCGTGATGAGGTTTATCACGAAGATAGTGCCCTGAAAGGGATCGCTGAAATCATCTTAGGTAAGCAACGTAATGGTCCTATCGGTACCGTCCGTTTAACCTTCCAAGGCCAGTTCTCTCGCTTTGATAATTATGCAGGCCCCGCCTACGATGAAGAGTAAGCGTAAGAATATTATTTAGGATTTTGGATGAAAGCTGCAACCGCACATATAGATACTGAAGCATTAGCCCACAATTTGGGGTTAATCCGTCATCATGCACCAAATAGTAAAGTTTTGGCGGTCGTAAAAGCCAATGCTTATGGGCATGGCTTACTTCGAGTTGCTCAAACACTTACAAATGTTGACGCGTATGGTGTTGCTCGTATTGAAGAAGCATTAATTTTACGTGCAGGTGGGATCGTGAAACCTATTTTATTATTAGAAGGGTTTTATGCACCGAGCGATCTTCCAGTATTAGTGACCAATAATATTCATACTGTGGTTCACTCGATTGAGCAATTGGAAGCATTAGAGCAAACAGAGCTTGATAACCCAGTGCGAGTCTGGGTTAAAATTGATACCGGTATGCATCGCTTAGGGGTACGTCCAGAAGATCTGACGGATTTTATGGCGCGTTTACATGCCTGTGAAAATGTCGCAAAGCCACTACGTTTTATTAGCCACTTTGGTAATGCAGATGATTTAAGCTCTGATATTACATTAAAGCAGTTAGATACCTTTTTGGATTTGACTCAAGATTATCAAGGTGAACGTTCATTAGCTGCCTCTGCGGGTATTTTAGCGTGGCCTGATAGCCAGCTAGAATGGATTCGCCCAGGAATCATTATGTATGGTGTTTCACCATTTAATGAGTCTGAACGTTTTGCTTCGGCTTATGACTTAAAGCCAGTGATGACATTAACCTCTAGCCTGATTGCTGTACGTGATGTTAAAAAAGGTGAACAAGTCGGTTATGGCGGTATTTGGACAAGTGAACGAGATACCAAAGTTGGTGTGATTGCGATTGGTTATGGTGATGGTTATCCACGTACCGCACCTAACGGCACGCCAGTGCTTGTTAATGGTCGTATTGTGCCGATGGCTGGGCGTGTATCAATGGACATGCTAACGGTGGATTTAGGGCCCGATGCTCAAGATAAAGTTGGCGATACTGCCACATTATGGGGCGAAGGATTACCTGCTGAAATTGTAGCAGAGCACATTGGCACGATTGCGTATGAATTGGTTACTAAATTAACACCACGGGTTGCGATGGCATATACGTGATGATTTAAATATTGGACGAAAAGCTTTAATGGAAGATATAAAATTAAAAGCCGTGGCGTATGCTGCGGCTTTGTTGGTTTCAGTAGATATTTATGCTGAAAATGAATTGCTTGATATTGAGGGTTCTGAAACGGTAGAAAAGACGGATTCAGATATTGCCGCAGTACCCTTTATGTTTTCTACCGATAGCATGGGATTGTCTATTGGTGCCGCAGGTGTGGTCAAAAAAGCAGGGCAACCACAAGCTTCACTATTAGTGGCTGGATTGGTGACAGATAAAGGTACATGGATGACGTATCTGGGGGCTTACAATTACGCGTTATCCGCCGACAGCCGCTGGCTATTTGGAGCAGAGCTTTACAGTGGTGATTATAAAGATTTTAATTACTATGTAGGAAAAGCGACCCAAAATGATTCCCACCTCGATGATAGGATCATTGCCGATGCGCAAGAGTCACTGTATCAACTGAGTGCGCGTTATATTTTGCCTATTGGTCAAGGTAAGCATGATCCTATTCAATCTGCGCTTTATCCTAACCGTCAATTAACGGGTCATACGCCATGGGAAAGTGGCGTATCGTCAATAGATTTTCGCCCGTTCTATCAATCTCGTCAGTTTGCTAAAAACACACCGAATCCACCTTCTGATTTTTCACATAATGACAGTGTGTGGGGGCTAGAAACGCGGTTTGAATGGAACAACCAAAACAATACTGCGAATCCAACTCAAGGCAGTAAAAGTCAATTTAAGCTGACATATGCGCCTGATACTTCAGATCAAACAAGCTGGTGGAAATGGGAAATCAACCAAAGTTGGTATTTGAATTTAGGCAAGCTGGATAACTTATTTGATCAGCAAGTCTTGGCGTTTAATGTGTATACCGCCGATACCCCAAGTTGGAATACAACGGATTCAAAGCATGGTTATCATCGTCCACCTGAGTATGCAGGAGTCAAACTGGGGGGCTTATATCGCTTGCGGAGTTTTCAAACGGGGCGATATGTTGGGCGATCTGCAATCAGCTACAGCGCAGAATATCGCGTGATGCCAGATTGGCAACCTCTGAGTGAATGGCCTGTCTTTAATTGGTACAGCGTGCCTTGGTGGCAGTGGGTCGCATTTGCTGATGTTGGTCGTGTTGCGGATAGTTACAATCTCTCTGAGTTGCATTCAGACATGAAATGGAGCGCCGGTGGCGCGGTACGTTTTCAAGTCGAAGGTGTTGTTGTCCGAACCGAAATGGCGTGGGGCAGTGAAGAAAGCACCTTTAGAGTGATGGTTAACCAGCCGTTCTAGTCTTAAATATAAAGCACTTAACCATCATTGTTAGGGATAAGTGCTTTTTTGTCTCTTCAATATACTATTCGCCTTGAATAGTGATCACGACTTGGCGAGAGCCGCCATGATCACGGTGCTCACCTAAATAAATGCCTTGCCATATACCTAATGCTAAACGTCCTTGTGAAATAGGGATCGAGATACTATTACCTAACAATGAACTTTTAATATGTGCCGGCATATCATCATCTCCTTCATAGGTATGTCGATAATAAGGCGCGCGTTCTGGTACAAAATGATTAAAGTGTTTCTCCATATCATGACGTACCGTAGGATCGGCATTTTCATTAATGGTTAAGCTTGCCGAGGTGTGTTGAAGAAAACAATGGACTAATCCAACGCTTAAAGGTCGGATCTCATGTAAATGTTGCGCTATTTCCTCAGTGATAAGGTGAAAACCGCGCTTTTGAGGAGTAAGATTAATTGTTTTTTGATACCACATGGCTATTTACCTATAGGTTTAACCTTTTAGTTTGATTAGTTATTCGCATTATTACATTGATGCGAAATACAGGTATGATGCATTCCAAGTTTTCGTGATTTACCGCAATGACGACCTTTTTCTTTTCGCGGCATCATCACAAGTGATCAAAATTATAAATAAGCCTGCCATCATAGGCTAATGAGCAAAATCGGGGATCTTTCGCAAACAGTGTATGGGCGCGAAAGGTAAACATAACAAAATTAGGATATTTTTATGTTGAAGAACATCAACCCAACGCAAACTCAAGCGTGGCAAGATCTAACCGCACACTTTGAACAAGCTCAAGATTTCCAATTAAGCGACTTATTTGCTAATGATAGCGCTCGCTTTTCTAAGTTTTCTGCGCAATTTGGCTCAGATATCCTACTTGATTACTCTAAAAACCTTATCACTGAAGAAACGCTAACTAAGCTGTTTGCTCTTGCAAAAGAGACAGAGCTAGATGCTGCCATTGCAGATATGTTCAGTGGCGAGAAAATTAACCGTACAGAAGATCGCGCAGTCCTTCACGTAGCACTACGTAACCGTAGCAACACACCAATTATGGTTGATGGCGAAGATGTGATGCCTGCTGTGAATGCTGTACTTGAGAAGATGAAGTCTTTCTCTGATCGCATCATCAGCGGTGAATGGAAAGGTTACACAGGTAAAGAGATTACCGATATCGTGAACATCGGTATCGGTGGCTCAGATCTTGGCCCTTACATGGTGTCTGAAGCGCTAGGTGCTTATAAAACGCGCCTAAACATGCACTTTGTTTCTAACGTTGATGGCACACACATTGCTGAAACGCTAAAAGATCTTAACCCTGAAACAACATTGTTCTTGATCGCATCAAAAACCTTCACGACTCAAGAAACCATGACTAATGCGCTATCTGCACGTGACTGGTTCTTAGCAAAAGCAGAAGATAAAGCACATGTAGCGAAACACTTTGCTGCGCTTTCAACAAACGGTGAAGCCGTTGCTGAATTTGGTATTGATACTGATAACATGTTCGAGTTCTGGGACTGGGTTGGCGGCCGTTATTCACTATGGTCTGCAATCGGTCTATCAATCTGCTTATCAGTCGGTTTTGATAACTTTGTTGCGCTACTTGATGGCGGTCATGCAATGGACAAACACTTTGCAGAAGCACCATTAGAACAAAAGCTACCGGTTATCCTTGCGCTTATCGGTATCTGGTACAACAACTTCCACGGTGCAGAAACAGAAGCGATTCTTCCTTATGATCAGTACATGCACCGTTTTGCAGCGTACTTCCAGCAAGGTAACATGGAGTCAAACGGTAAATACGTTGATCGTGGCGGTAACCCAGTGGATTACCAAACAGGCCCAATTATTTGGGGCGAACCTGGCACCAATGGTCAACATGCTTTCTACCAGTTGATCCACCAAGGCACGAAATTGATCCCATGTGATTTCATTGCTCCTGCGATTAGCCATAACCCATTAGGCGATCACCATCCAAAATTAATGGCGAACTTCTTCGCGCAAACTGAAGCACTAGCATTTGGTAAGAGCCGTGAGAAAGTTGAAGCAGAATTCTTTGCTGCGGGTAAATCACAAGAAGAAGTGAATGAACTAGCAGAATTTAAAGTATTCGAAGGCAACCGCCCAACGAACTCAATCTTAGTGAAAGAAATTACGCCTTATACACTTGGTGCATTGATTGCGCTTTATGAGCACAAGATTTTCACTCAAGGTGTTATTTGGAATATCTTTAGCTTCGATCAGTGGGGCGTAGAGCTTGGTAAGCAACTGGCTAACCAAATCCTGCCAGAACTAAATAATAAAGAACAAGTATCAAGCCACGATAGTTCGACTAATGGTTTGATCAATGCATTTAAACAATGGCGAGCATAATCTTAGGCTAATGTACTAAGCCATATGTTTGTATAATAAAAACGCCGCTAAATAGCGGCGTTTTTTTATCTTTTCAGTGATGGTTATTACAGTGCAATAACTTCGCTAGCTTGTGGGCCTTTCTGACCATCCGTAACGATAAACTCAACACTTTGGCCTTCACGTAAGGTGCGGCGCCCTTGAGCTTGAATAGCACTGAAGTGTACAAACACATCTTTGCCATCCGTTCCAGAAATGAAACCAAAGCCTTTGTCATCGTTGAACCATTTTACGGTTCCAGTCAGTTTACTCATGTACGTCTTTCCCTTTTAGACAAATAATATACAGTCATCTCGCAGTTATAAGTAACATGATGCGTATGACATAAACTAGTCTAGATCGAAAAAAGAGCGGAGAGTAGTCTTTTATTTAAGAATGGTTTTATTAATAAAAGACTTAATAAAGAATTAGATAGCGTTAAGTAAAGTAAAGAATTTATCGTGTAATTGACGCTATATTTTCATTAAAAAAGACGATATCAATCGAAACAAATTTCGATATAGGCTTTGCCATAGTCAGAATCAAATGGCATTAAGATGATCGCATTATCACATTTATGGGTAATGGTATGGCCTTTACCAGAAACAACCGCAGGTGTTGCCATATCAAAATCATAGCCATTTTCAGCCAGTGCACGTTTTGCACCACCTGTTACCATATTAGTAATTTCACCAACCATATCAGTAACATCTTCATTAATGCCTGCTGGACGTTCACCGAGCATGCGTTGCATGATTTCAAGCGCCAGATCTTGCTCAAACGTGATTGACATCGACCCTTTGGTTTTTGGGCCAATCATACCGATTAAGCCAGATACATCACCACGCGCAATTTCATCTTTCTTTAGTCTTGGCTTTTGTGGTGTCATTGGCATAGATGCCATGGTGTTAAGCACATTAATCAGAGATGCAAGAAAAGGGTTTATAAATTCTGCGCGCATAATTGTAAGACTTTTCGTTGTAGGTTAAATAATAGGTTTATTGCCTTGGCATTTTTCACAAATACCATGGCTTTCAACAACATGATGATTAATCTTAAAACCAAGTTTTTCTGATTTTTGACGAAGCAGTTTGGCTAACTCATCATCATGGCACTCTTCAACACTGCCACATTCATCACAAATCAATAACTGCGAACAGTGATCGGCATGTCCTAGTACACAGCAAGCAATATAGCTATTTGTGGACTCCACTTTGTGAACAAAACCTTGTGCTAAGAGAAAATCTAAAGCTCGGTAAATCGTTGGCGGCTTTGCTTGCGGTTCTGAAATTTTGAGTTGATCTAATAACTCATAAGCGCTGATTGAGCTATGGTGCTCAATAATCAACGCCAACACTTTTAAGCGCTGTGGCGTAAGTCGAACGCCTCGCTCTTCACAGAGTTGCTGCGCCTTTGTTAATAATTGGGCTTGATCCGCCATAAAACCTCAAAAAACTACAATAACCGTTTTATTTTATCACAGCCTATTTGAAACATATCGTAACTTAGCAATTAAGCTGCAATAAGCTGTAGTGTTTCGTGTAGAGGATCACGTAATAAGAAAAATAAGAATAAGTGAGCACTGATTTTTTCATTGATGCTTGCGGTGACTCGAAATATTCCTTTTAGGTGTTAATCATCGTTTATACGCTTCAAGGAATAGTGGGGTTAAGCCATAAGGTGGAGGGCTGATTAGATTTCCTCTTCTATAGTTACTTGTTGGTAATAATCTTTTGTTATTTTATTGTATTGTTGTTTTTGGTGTAACTATTGATAATACACCCTTCGAAACGCACAGGCGTTTATAAACATAAAGACACAAGGTTTTATTACTTATGAAAACAGTTATTAAAGCAACTATCGCAGCCGCTATCATCGCTATGTCTTATAACGCTTCAGCTAAAGATGGTGCGTTTACAGGTAATGTTCAATTTCAAAAAGCAGCCGTTAGCAACATAAATGTCGCACATTACCAAAAACAAGGTACCGCAGAGCGTTCACACTCAGGTGTGGTATTTACACAATCAGCATCACAACTCACATTTACTGGAAAGTTACTGTCTGCAGCTGATAAATAAGCCGCAGATATCGGCAAGCGATACCTCATTTTAATTATTACGTTTACGTAATAGTGGTTAACTTTTCATTTTATTGTTTATTTCCAGTAAGTGAGATGTTGTTAGCATTAACACTAAGAATCACCATAAAAATTTGGTGCTGGTAACATTCACCTTCCACAAAAAGAACAATTAATGAGGATTTATTCGAATTTAATGAATGGTTATTGGTGGGGTTGATATGTAATATTTGCATTAGTAAAACTAATGCAAAGAAGCATTATTTCTCACTTTTAAAAGCCGATTAAACTCCTATAATGCCCCCCATCGAAACGCGACCAATGCCTTATAAATACTGTGTTTAGGCAAGGTTGTACATTATATAAAACTTGCTTTATTAAGGAATTCACAATGTCACGTATCATTAACAAAATTGTTGGCTTATACACTCCAGTTTTCGCTTCTATGTACAAAGCGCAAATCAAATAAGTGTTTAAAGAATTTAAAAAAGGGCGTTGAAGGTAACTTCAACGCCCTTTTGCTATTTGGTAAAGAGATAACTCAAAAACGCAGCGAAGAATGATCCAAGAGTGATATTCTCTAAGTCATAATCCTGATTTTATGATATTTCGTTAATTGTTATATTGATGACTTCAAATTATTACTTAAATATAACCCTGTATTTATGACTTCATAAATACGGGTGGTCTATTGTAAGTGCGTGAGATTCGGGCTTGTTTAACGAGATCCCCTGCCTACCCAGTGTAGCCCGCTTGGTGCTAAAAAATAGTGTCTATCCTTTGGCCTGTCCGTATTTGGTTATAGGCTTTATTTTCTTATTTCTATAGCGGCCTACGTGGGCTGGTCGTTGCGGTAAAGCAAGATCAAAAGCAATAAAAAAGCCTGTTGGCGCAGGCTTTTATCGTTTTTAATGAGGCATCGCGTCAGCAATGTTTGGGGCTTTTTTCACATACCGTTGTTGGAGTTCTTCAAATAATTCCATGGTATCAAAACTGTCTAACGAGGGACGTTCGCCAGTAAAATACGCGACACTTTTATTAAACAGTGCCGATATTGCAATGAGTGTATCTAATCGTGGTAGTGTTTTTCCGTACTCTAAATCTAAGTAGGTTTGCCTTGCAATTTTCAAGTGTTTAGCGGCATCGACTTGCGTCATGCCATGCTCTTCACGGACTTGCTTTAGCAAAAAGTGAAATGCGTTAGGGGTGCTCATTATTTTAGTTCTTCTATGTTTTTGTACGTCGGACCAAGGAATTGTATCGCTAAACAGGAAGTTGAAAAGTAGGGAAAAGTGATTTTTCGTTATAAATGGTGAGGGGACGATATAAAATTATTGATTGCAATATTTCTCTTGACCTAAGGTCATAAACCACTATGATAAAAATCAAGCGGTTATCCGTGAAGTGTCAGGTAAGGTTATTTAATTTATTTAAAACCACATGTATCTAATACAAAAAACCACATGTATCTAATACAAAAAACCACATATATTTCTAATATTAAAACTAATATATCTAATACTAAAAACACAGATCTAAAACTAAAAACTACATAATAAAAACGCCTGTAAACCTGATAGTTATTCTCTTATCTTATTGTAAGGTATTAGTTATGAGTATTAGTTTTAGTATTTCAGCTGCATTTAAAGCTTGGTTTTTAAAACTGGAATTTGGCTTTAAGAAATCAGCTACAGAAACAGACAAGTAATAGAAGAGCCCATAACTAAGTTATGGGCTTTTTATTATAACTATACCCTAAAAAACCACTCTCCACTGCCTCTCAACCCTTACCGCTTCATTTATGAAACCATCTATACTAAACTGATTTTAGAAACCAACTTAAATTAAACCAGTTTAGGGAAAACCATGCTGATCCGTGCTTACCTTCGCGCCTCAACCACCGAGCAAGATGCCCAACGGGCAAAAGAGGAACTCAAAGCCTTTGGCGCCAAATTTAATAGTCGTATTGCTGGCTACTACATCGAAAACCAATCTGGCACCAAGTTAGAACGGCCAGAACTCAACAAGCTAATAGACGATAGCGAAGCCGGTGATGTGTTGCTAATTGAAAAGATGGATCGCCTTACTCGTTTACCTTGGCTTGAATGGAAAACCTTAAAAGCCCGCATCATGGAAAAAGGGTTGGTGATAGTGGTGGTAGATCAGCCAATGACGCATGCAGTGTTTAGTGCGGGAGAGCAAAACAGCATTACCTTGGCTTTAACTGAGTTCATGTTGGATTTAGGTGCAGCGATGGCCCGTGATGATTACGAAACTCGCCATAAACGCCAAGCGCAAGGTATTGCGAAAGCAAAAGCAGAAGGTAAGTACCGTGGGCGCCGTGTGAATGAAGCCTTGCATCAAGATATACGGGATCAGTTAAAACTTGGGCGGAGTTATTCAGAAATACAGCAGAAGTTAGGGTGTAGTAGGGCGACAATAGCGAGAGTGGTAAAAGAAGGTTAGTTTTGTCGTGTTGGTAGCAATGTCGGGGCGAATTGCTTTTACTGTGATTTGTTGCGTCTTTAACAAATATTAAATGCGGTATTTTAGCCACAAGTGATGCTTGAATGATGCAAAAACAGGGCTTAATGCCCTGTTTTTGTGTGTAATGTGATTCTGTGGTGCGCGATAGATAACATATGTTAAATAGAGCTTATTTCGGGCAAGTTATTGCCTATGCGTATTCTTTAGTATTATTGCGTCTTCATAAAATAAAGGACTAGCTGATGAGTAATGACGTAATAACAGTTGGCAGTAAAACAACAACGGGCGGTTCTGTTATATCAGGTCACGGTGGTGTCATTATAAACGGACAAAAGGTTGCCCTTGTTGGTGATATTGCGACTTGCCCATGCGGCAGCAAAAGTTGCAGAGGTCAAGGTCCGATTGTCGCCCAATCCCCAAGGGCTGCAAATATGTTTGGTACAAACCTAGCTCGTGTCGGTGATCTTGTTGATACTGGGTGTGGTAGCTGCTTTCTTGACGCCAGTTCTCATCAGGTAAGTTTGAGTACATCAACAGCGACTAATTTGAACATGGGTAGCGGTGTCAATATTGGTAATGGCGTTAATATTAATGGTGGTAGTGGAGTTACCTTTAGTAATAATTCCAACACTAGTGGCGTTGGAACTAACAACTCATTTGTATCCCCTCAATCTTCTAGTAAGGCGGCACAGGCAGCTTATGATCTGACAGAAAAAGAATGGAATGAAGATATAAAAAGAATTGCAAAAAAATATCAATGGGACACTTCTCAACAAGAGAACGTCAGCATTGCGATTATGACTGTCAAAGAAGCAAATGAGTATTTAGATTTGCTTATCAAAGACACACACGGACAGCTTTCCACAGGTAAAGACTACACAGGCGTAGGCATGGGACTGAAAGGTGCTTATGAAGTGGCTAAAGAACTTGGGGGATGGGGGCAACCGCTAAGGCGATTAATATCAACGGGGTAATGAATATTGTGGTAGAGAACTACAAGCCTCGATATTTAGACCTTGGTATTAGTTGGCAAGAAGCAACGCCTCAAATGCTAAAAATTGGTCACGCCTTAAATACCGTTAAAGGGAATATTAGTTTTTTAAACGCAAACATTTATGCAGAAATTGTGTTTAGTGGTGCGGTCAATGCGGTTGATTACATGCTACACAATGAGAAGACGCTAGGCGAAGTCATAGGGCAATTTACTGCGGATATCTCTAAGGGGGTCGTGGCTGGTGTAATTGCTCAAGGGGCACTTTTAGTCGCTCGTGCTGGTGCTGGTTTTCTGTTTGGGTTCTCATTACCCGCAGCAGTTGGATTAGGTTTATTTGTTTATTCAGCATTTAAGATAGGGGGTTATATATCTGACTTGGATAATCAGTATGAGTTTACTAAGCCAATGAAAGAAACAGTAGAGGATTTAATTGACTAATCATGTTAGATACTTTCAAAAAACTTACATTTTTAATGTTTTTTATAGGGGTTGTGTCATGGTGCGGTTGGGGAGCTTATGATTTAAGTCATACGGTGGAGATAGTAGGAATTAAACCTGTAATCAAAGTATCGGGATACCTTAACAATACATCGTCGTTTGTATTATTTGGTTTTTTCCTTCCTTCTATCCCAATGGCATTTCTTAATATATTCACTGGTATTCAACTCCCAAGGTTAACGCTAAGGTTAATGCTATTTGGTGCACTAATTGGTGCATTAATAGGGCACTATTTAGATGCCTCGTTGAGGGATAAAATACTCGAGTCAAACTACATCGAATGTACATCTGAGCGAGAACTTACTTTAAAATACTCGAGTCAAACTTATGTATTACCACCCACAAAATGTGATTATACCAAGCATAAATAGCTTTACTGTTAAATGACCGCCCATCGAGGCGGTTTTTTAGTATCTGGACGTTACCGCGTATCGGATCGCTTTAGATGTTTATTGTTAAATAGAGCCTGTTTCGGGCAAATTATTGCCCCTTGTCTTTTTGTCTTATCATTTGGGAATAGTACAAGGATAAGACGATGTGGAAAGCAACCGAAGTTAGCGCAAAACCTAATGTTAAATATGCAAAGATTAAAAATACTCCTCCAGTAGAACCTCAAACAGAAGAACAAATACCAAAGCCTTTTAATACAGAAGAACCATTACCATCGCTTATTTCGGATAATTTCAATAAGGTTAAGTCTGATAAAGTTTTCGCTAAATCGTGCTCACAACCTTTTGGCAATACCGATGCGTGCCAAAAAAAAGAATCGATTAAAAATAGTTTTAATCCTTGGGGACTATTTATAAGTTCAGCAGAGGCAATGCCTCTTGCTATACCGCCTCCTGTCATTTCTAGTAGTGCGACGATGGCCGCAGGAACACAAAACCAATCAAATAATGATAAAGCGGCACGCGCACTGTCTCAGGTTGCGGGAAAGTTTAAGGATAAATCACTCGATAACTTACGCTTTGTTGTTGAAACCTCACCTGTTATTAATTTCTCTTTAATGCTGTTTAAAGCCTTGCAGTTTCCTGATGATACGCAGCATACAGAAGAAGAATTAAGGCAAATGCAAGAAGTCAAAAGCCGTATTCGTGTGCAGATAATAGAACCCGAAGGTGATGATGTTTACCCTACAGTCAGAGCTTTTCATGTTGGCGATGGTGACGACAAAGTACCTGTTCGGTATGTGGGTAAGAACGCACAAGGTCAATATTCAGTCGCACTAGAAGAAGATGGCCCAACGATATATTGGTCACCAGACGAGACTGGAAATCAAGTACCCCATACAACGCCGTCTCAAGATGATGGTGTGTCATTCGATGATATTTGGGTAAATCCACTCAGTGATGCGGTTAATGACTCATCGACTGTATTACCGATGCCTGCTGAGAGTGATTGGCAAGATAGAATTCTTGTGTTCCCTGAAGGTTCAGGGATTGAGCCTCTGTATCTGGTCTTTAAGACAACCGCTCGTAATGAATCTGGGGTGGTTACTGGGAAAGGTGAAGATATAACAGGGATCTGGTTAGAAAAAAGCAGGACAAGGATTAGGAGCACCAATACCATCCCAGATAGCCGATAAATTAAGAGGCAGAGAGTTTTCAAGTTTTGATACGTTTAGAAAAGCATTTTGGCTTGCCGTATCAGAAGATATGGAGCTTCTAAAAGGTTTTAGTCGTTCTAATCAGCGCTTAATTAAGCGAGGGAATGCTCCATTTTGTGTTGAAGACGATACCGCAGGTGGAAGAGAACGATTTGAGATTCATCATATTAAAGAAATCCAATATGGTGGCAAGGTATATGATGTAGATAATTTAAGTGTTGTCACTCCAAAACGACATATTGATATTCATAAAGGGTTGTAAAATGAATCTGAAATTAGATGACAAGATTACCAACTATACAGAAGCTGAGTTCTATCGTTTCTTAGAAGACTTTTTTGAAGATACTGATACAAACAATTTATCTGATAGTGCTTATGATAAGCACATATCTAAACTAGCAATGCACTTCTCAAAGTTAGTTGCACACCCAAAAGGTAAAGATCTAATCTTTCATCCTTCTTCAAATCAAGAGGACTCCCCTGCTGGAGTTATTGCTTCATTAAAGCAATGGTACGCAGACAATGGGCTCGACTTATTTAAAGAGTAAAGTAATTTTTAAAAAAACTAGTTCTGTCTAAAAATAAGAATAAATAGAATTACCGTTAAAAGACCGCCCATCAAGGCGGTCTTTTTGTATCTGGACATTACCGCGTATCGGATCGTTTTAGATGTTTATTGTTAAATAGAGCCCATTTTGGGCAAATTATTGCCTAGTACCTTTTTTATTTACAATGATTCAAACTCAATAAACTTTTTATATTTAAATGCCTAAATCTCTAACATGGCTATCGCCGCCAACTGAATTTAATCGTCATGACAGCTTAGTCAAACAGACTGAACGTGCTAATAAATCCGAATTGGCGAAAGAAGCTAGGGCGCAAAAAACACTTGAGCAAATTGAGCGCATCAATGCCAAAAGTTCACTCAAGCATGAACAACTAATGAATGATATCTCTGGGAATGGAGTGTTTACTGGGCAATGTACACTCCAAGAAGAATTAGAAAAGAATCATCAAGCTGTGTTGCTTCTCACCGAAGAAGATTCATTCTATACCATTAAAAATTTGATTGATGAACGATATCATCAAAAAGGTCAAATACCATCAACATTGATTTTGAAAGACATTGATAAATCGAAGACATGGGCCGAATACTTAGCAACTGGTCTGGGGGCTATTAAGTTAGCCCAAGCCTTTGACGATTTTGGTGTGACAGCGCGATATTCCGTGATTAAAGGGAAAACTCGTGTATCAATTGCCACTCGAAATAATGGACAGCAGATGTTACGGCATGTGCTTGTTAATGGAATGCGTCTTAAGGTGAATGGAAAAAAGACCTATGCGATAGATAATCCGAAAGTTGTTCAATTAGGATTAGCGCCAACGCAGCGTATTAGTGCTGGCATAAAAGCTGGTGCTATGACCATGATTATTTCAGCCGCCATAAATACTAATGATCTGATCTTTAACGATGATTATGATTTTTATGATTGGTTTGGAAATATAAGAACGGATTTTATTAAGACAGCTATAGCATTATATGGCACAGAGATTGTGATAGGTGCAATTATTGGAGCTTGGGGAACGATAGCAATTCTCGTAATAGCTGCTGTATCTGTGACCTTAAGTTTTGCTATTGATAAATTATTCGAAGTTAATAACGTCTCAAGAGAACTTACAAATGCACTCAGAAAATTGCAATCATAACGGCAAATATGTATCTAAAAAATTAAAAATACAAAACTTTATTATCTGTATTCTTTTTACTGCTTTATCTTTGTGGTTTCTATCCTCTTGGATTCAAACAGTAAAATCAACTTATAGCTTATCCCATGTTGTAAAATTATCATTTGGAGATGCGTTAGGTGGCTTTATGAGTATAGGTTTGATCATTTATTTATGGTCTGGCCTTATTACAGTCATCAAAACAGGTGTGCAAGTGAAATACTCATGGTCAAAAAGAAAAATAAAAGTACAAAATAGAATAATGTTATTTTTCTTTATCGCCAGTTTTATTGTTACAGCCCTCACTTATTTTATTATCAATGATCGACTTTTATCTGAAGGGTACTCAGTCAAAACGAAGTACACCAATATGGGCATATATAAGACCTATACAAAGAATTAAAATAAGCAATGAGAACCGTCTGTTTCTTCTTCGTCACAACAATCGCTACCGCGTATCTGTATCGGATCGCTTTAGATACATACTGTTAAATAGAGCCTATTTCGGGCAAGTTATTGCCTATGCGCATTTTTTAGTATTATTGCGTCTTTATAAAATAAAGGATTATCTGATGAGTAATGACGTAATAACTGTTGGTAGTAAAACCACAACGGGCGGTTCTGTTATATCAGGTCACGGTGGTGTCATTATAAACGGACAAAAGGTTGCCCTTGTTGGTGATATTGCGACTTGTCCATGCGGCAGTAAAATTTGCAGAGGTCAAGGTCCGATTGTCGCCCAATCCCCAAGGGCTGCTAATGTGTTTGGTACCAATCTAGCTCGTGTCGGTGATCTTGTTGATACTGGGTGTGGTAGTTGCTTTCTTGACGCCAGTTCTCATCAGGTAAGTTTAAATACATCAACAGCGACTAATTTGAATATGGGCAGCGGCGTTAATATAGGTAATGCCGTTAATATCAATGGCGGCAATGTCAATATTGGTAGTAGTGTAACATTTGGCTCTCAGTCAAGCATAACAGCAGGAACTGACAGTTCTGTTGCGTCTGTTCAATCATCCTCACGAATGACATCTCAACTAAATACACCAGAAATCAACCCTAATAATATGTACTGGCCTCCTTACAACTTTCTCGCTAAAGAGGGAGATAAAGAGATCCATATTCGATATATGCAAGATGTCGTAGAAACTACGGTTCTAGCCCCAGAAGAATGGAAAGAGTTTTTTGATGCGCTCGATAAAACTCAAAATATCGGTGGTGCAATGAAAGGCACTTACGATGCATTCGATACCGCTAAAAAATTAGGTGGTTTGGGTGTTACTGCTTATGTGAAAACACATAATGGTGTCGATTATTTGATCTTGAAAGGTTACAAACAGCACATGAAAACGTTGCTCGCGGGTAATCGTTTTAGAGCATCAAATCCTCAAGTGGTAAAACTTGCTTTAGGTGCTTTGGATTCACCCAAAGGTATGGCTCGTTATGTTAAGGTCACCGCTCCTATGGAAATATTGGTCGGTTCAGCCATTAACGTTTTAAAGTATGTTCTCAATGATGAATACACTTTAAAAGACCTAGGCGTCGATGAGGCTAAGTTACTTGTGAATGTTCTGGTTGTCGCTGGAACAGCTTTGGCTATAGGTACTCTTGCAGTTCCTACAACAGTTTTAGGAACTGCAATAATCTTGGTTTCAGCTAGTTTATTTATTTGGACTGTTGATCAAACTACTGATTTTGAAAAGAAGTTAGTGGATTTAGTTTTAGAGAATTTTGATGATTAGGACTTTATTGTCGCTACTATTAATTTTAGTATCTAGTTATACATCATACGCCACAATTAAGCCGTTATTATTACCAATTGAGCAGATTGATAAGGTTTTGTTTAGTAACTTAGCATTACCATTTATTGCCACATGGGGAATTGCATTCTTTAGCATCATGTCATTTTCTTTATCTGTAAAGAGCTTGGTAACGAAAGACAAATATCGAGGTGGAATGAAGTTATTTTATTGCTCTTTATGTCTGGGGGCTATTGTTGGTATAGGTGTTAATTATGCGAATTATTTTTTAGTTATAGAGCCTAATGACATGTTCGAATGCCCTAAGAAAATCGGTTACAAGAAAAACTTAATGCGTGAGTATGTTTCTGACCTTTCCTTGTGCGAGAAGTTATAGAGCCTGTCGATTTTGTGCGCATAAATTCTGATTACGTTAAAAGACCGCCTCATCATTCATCATGGCGTTTTTTTGTATTTGGTATAATGGGTTAATAAAGCCTTGGTGCCTTGGCTCTGTTGTATGGCCGAAATGTTCCCGTATAACCATGTCAGATGACTTAATACCCTAGATGTCACCATGTCAGAGAAAGATATTCAAATCGGACAGGTGTCCGATATGGCTAACCACTTTATAGGTGGTCTATCTTCAACTCTCAAGCTAATTAATATTTACCCACTAAACACACTTCACCACCACAATGTCTTTAATGTCGGTGTAGTAGTTCTCTAGCTCTAACATTTCTATTTCTCCCTGCCGTTCGTGGTAGCTGCGTTGCTGGCATGCAAAACCGATCACGCCTTTACCAAAGCGATCGCTTAATTGGTCTAGGGTGTTGTTTAAGGTGTCTTTGTTATCAAAGCGGTTAAATAGCTCGAACTGTTTTACTTCGGCATCAATCAGGCTTGGGGCGCCTACGCCCACTTTGTATATGGGTTGCTTGGCAAGGTTGTCGGGGATCAAATCATCGAATAAGGCGCGTAATTGTTGCAGGGCAAAACTGGTATCGGTTAGGCCGCTTTCGAGTGTCAGTTCACCACGGCGATAAAACGGTGGGCAACGGTCGTATTTTGAGGTGCTGACAAATACGGAAAGGGTTTTCATCTCGCTTTTTTGGTCGCGTATTTTGCGCATCACTTCGGCGCAGTGGTGAGCCAACTCGGCAAAAAGGTCGTCTCGGTGGTGTAGGCGATCACGGTAAGAAGCGGTAGACCATATCTGTTTTTTCTTTTCTCGCTCAACGGAAATGTCTAAACAGGCGATGCCATTAAGCTCTGAAATCACGTTAGCCACGTTGATGGAATAACGCTTGTGATAGGTTTTGGTTTCGCACTGTTTTAGTTGGTAGGCGGTTAAAATGCCTTCTTGTGTCAGGTGTTTATTCAGTTGTCTGCCTATGTTCCAAAGCTTACCTACGGGCATTTGTTTTAAAACCGTGTTGGTTTCTTTCTCGCTTATTAATACACATTGTCCCTGGTAAGGTTGGCAGTTCTTCGCCGCCCACGATGCGACTTTGGCCAAGGTTAGGGTTTTGCCTACACCTGCGCCTGTCGGTACACCGGTTTCTTTATAAATGGCTTTGCGTAAGGCTTGTACGTGTTCATTCAGATCGACGTTGATTTGGTGTAGGTGACTCACATCGTAAAACACTTCATCTACGCTGTAGCGCATGGAACGGGCACCTTGTATGTGCTTTTCAAGGGCGGTCATAAAGCGATCTGAATGGTGAGAAAAGGTGTTGAAGTTGGCTTTATATACAATGCCTTTGTGTACTCGCAAGCGGTCTATTTCTTCCCATATTGGGGTGAATTTTGAAATCCCGATGTTTGTGCAAGCACGGTTAGCGGCAATGGAAATCCCTTGGCCTGCTGTTACCAATAACGGGGTGTTTCTCAGGGCTGGCTTGTAGGTAATGCAAGATTCGGCGTAAAAACGGGTGCCATCAAGTAAGCAAATCATAAGGTAACAGGGCGGTGTAATCGTAAGCTGTAACGCACCACGCCATGTAAGCGGGTGTAGTCGTCTTGGTTTATTGGGTGTGGCTGAAAACTAGGGTTATCTGAATACAGGGTTCTGCTGTGTAGGTTTATGCGTTTTACAACTAGATCGTTGTTTAATGAAAGTACGATAACGTCTTCGTTCTCGGGGTTTAGGTGGCGCTCTAATACGAGTATGTCGTGGTCCCAAATATAGGGCAGCATGGAAAGCCCAGCTGCACGGCACAAGATGGTGGAATGCTCTTGGGTGATCACCAGTTGGTGTAGGTCGAGTTCGGTTAAGTCATGGTGCCATGGTAATAACGGCGGTTGTCTGAAGTGATGGATAGAAAGGGTGATCACGCCTATTACGTGTAAATCGTCCCACTCTTTGCCTGATGCGGCAATGTGTTGGCATAGCAGGTTCCAACGTGCGATATGGTTGTCACCGTGTTGCTCAAATATAACAAGGTCGCTGTTTAGGGGCTGTAAGGCACTGTCTATGAGTAGCCAATCGCCTTTGGCGATTCCTAGCTTTTTGTAGGTGTTATCGGCGCTCATTATCCGCATAGATGAATGGCTGTGTACAAATATGGTTTGTAGGTTTAGCGATTTTTTACGAAAGCGAATAGTGGGGTTTTCAAAGCCGGTGATCCCCGCCTGTATGTAGGTGTTAAGTGTAATCATGGTTAAAATAACTGTATATATGTACAGTTATTTTAGAGGGGTTTTGGGTGGGTGGCAAGTATCGTGGTTGTTGTGTGAATGAAGTACTGCATCAAGATAGTCGAGAGCAGTTAAAACTTGGGCGTAGTTATTGAGAGTTAAAGTGAATTGGGGTGTGGTAGGGCGACGTTAGCGAGGGGCTGAAAGATAGTTAGTTTTTATGTGTAATGTAATTCTGTGGTTCGGGAAAGATGTTTATTGTTAAATAGAGCCAAAATTGCGAAAATTTACTTATTGAAATTAGATTTATGTCTTTATAAGAAAAATAAAAATGAAAGAAATTTTAAACTCGGTAAAAGAAAACACAACTTCTAGACTAAATAACCATATTATCGGAGCATACATTTTTTCTTGGGTATTATGTCACTTAAAAGTTTTCTTGATCTTCATAATGAGCTCTAGCCAAGAGCAATTAGAACTTATCTCTAACGCAACTTTTGAACCGTATAGAGATGCAATATATCCTCTTATAATTATGACTTTATATCTATTTGTCCTTCCTTTTTTTAATGTTCAATACGAACGTTTTTTTTATTTCTACCAAAAAAGAAGAAACAAAGTAAAAAACACATATATGGTTGATTTTTATAGTGAAGTAACGGAGTCTAATCGTGCTAAAGTGAAGTCGGATGAAGTCTATTTAAAAAATGTTATCGATAAACAGTTAGACGAATGGGTTTCACAGAAAAAAAATATAATTGAGCTTAAACTTGATTACTCAAGGCGAGTAATGAATTGGCAAGAACAAATAAAGAAAGAGCAAGACACAATAAAAAAACTAAGTAAAAGTATCGATGGTCTCGACACTTTATACAAAAGAATAAAAGAGAAAACAGAGTTAGATAAAGTATTTCTTGAGGAAAAATTAAATGATATCGATAGGCTTTTATATCAGGGAGATATAGAAGAAGCTTTGGCGTTACTTGTTCAAATAAGGTTTAGATTTGAAATCGGTGAAGATATACCGTTCTGAGGATTACCTGAGACCTAATTTAAGCTTTATGGCAATTTTGAGAATTTGATTCTTAATTGTTTTTTTTTCGCCTAAACTGTTTTTTTTACGCCATAACTCAGTAAAAATTTTCACAAATAAACATTTTTAATCAATCTAAATTAGGATGAATACAAAGGTTTATTAGTCATATATATCAATAACTTAATACTTGTAATGTTAGAGGTTTGATATCGTGAATATGATATTTTTCTATTTAAATCATCCTGTTATCATAGGCGCTGATATAAGATATCTTGCAATAGCGCTATTAAGGATGGAATAATACAAAGAAGCCCTCGCAATAGGGCGAGGGCTTCTTTTTGGAGACTACAATGAGTCCTGAATTAATTACTGCAATTGCATTATTAGTCGGTGCGTTAGCAAAATTAATCCTTGCTATCAAATCTAAATAATTGGCGTTATTTAGATTTCTCTAGCCCTGAATGGTTGGCGCCGTTCAGGGTTTTTTTATATAAGATCATCATATAATATTTTATACAAACACGAAATATAAAATTATCATATATACAAGATATGATGATTTTATATTTGCTGTGAACTTTGCATAAATACCCATACAGTTAAATAGAACACTAGCCCGCTCTTGCGGCTTTTCTAATATCAACACTCCTCTGCCCCATACCACTCCCCCTCAACACTACATTGATATAAACGTCCCATCCATGTCATTTGCATGGTTAGGGCTTTGCCGCTCTCTTTCTCGAACGTGATCCAATCTACTGTCGCCAGGCTGTTGTTAAAATCAGGATGGCCATCCTGTTTATCAATACGTATTGTTGCGTAGCTGCTGTGGCGTTGAATGTTCATGCCTTGTAGTTCGCTGCCATCAACTTTGTACAAGGTATTGCTGTGATCACAATCGGTAATGGTGGCATCGGTGGTCGCAATAAGGCACCAGTTATCGGTGAGGGTTTTGGTGCTGGTTAATCCAACGGTATGAAGGTATACATCGGTGCCGCGCAATACCGCTTCTGATTTAGCAGCAACGATCAGGCCACGCAACTCGATAGAGGTTCGCTTCATCGCGTTACTGGCAAAAAGGCTACTAAAGCTTGGGGCTGCCATGGCGATCAATATGCTTAACACGCTAATGGTGATGATTAATTCAAGTAAGGTAAATCCTTTAATTTTCATTGTATTAAGTCCATTTTACGCAAGTTATGTAAATTGCATAAGTTAAGTAAGTTACGTAACTTAAATCAGTTTGAAGCGGTTGGCTTTCCACTCGGCGGCATCAATTAATCCGTTATCGTAATAGCCACCCCAATCGAAAAAGAACGGGCTAAAACTACCGCTTCCTGTTATGTGGCTAACCCCAATACAGGCAATAATCATTACTACTGAAATATCTGTTACTTTGGATTTAATTGAGTTGGCGCTGGATTTTGAGGTAGTTACTTAGAGAAAAAGAGAAGTTAGGGTGTAGCAGGGCGATAATAGCGCGGGTAGTGAAGGAGAGTTAGGGTTGGTGTGTTGTTCGTGAATACACGGAAAGACCGCGCATCAAGGCGGTCTTTTTATCTGCTATAGCAATTCATTCGAATGGTTGCACCAGCGGCAATGTAGCTAAGTAAGG
The DNA here is from genome assembly GCF_003026165.1 of Photobacterium sp. GB-1. NCBI lineage: Bacteria > Pseudomonadati > Pseudomonadota > Gammaproteobacteria > Vibrionales > Vibrionaceae > Photobacterium > Photobacterium sp. GB-1. The sequence continues at coordinate 46,244 of NZ_PYOB01000021.1, forward strand.
CTTTGCACTTATCAATAATATTTTGGCTTTTGCTCTTATTAAGAAGCTGAGTCAAAGATTGAGTTAATCCGGCAGATTCATATTGTTCTAATGAAATGATCACTGCACTCGGTAATTTCTGATTGTCATTGCAATAGGCTTTTACGGAGACTTTCTTGGGCGAACTTCTGTGATTACTGATCTCAACGATAATATTTTCCGTCATTTATTTACCCTCGAAATAGATGAGTTAACAAAAAGCCAGCGTTGCTCTGCGGTTAGCTTTTTCGTTAATGTCGTTATTCGTTATAAAAAAGGCTGGGATCTCCCAGCCTTTTTGTCTGCGTTGCTAATTACATGCGTGCTTTAAAGATCGCTACGATTTCTTCTAGGCTCGCTTTGCGTGGGTTAGTTAAAGAACACGCATCGTTTAGGGCGTTTTGTGCCATGAACGCTAGCTTGTCTTCAGTTACACCTAAATCAGCTAGGCGTTGCTTAGTACCCACTTTTTCAGAGAGTGCATCAATCGCTTCAAGGGCTGCATTCACTGCTTGCTCTTGGGTCATTGCTGCTGTGTCGATACCCATTGCTTTGGCAATATCAACAAAACGCTCTGGTACTTGTTTGGCGTTAAAGCGTGAAACTTCTGCCAATAGAATCGCGTTACATAGGCCGTGAGCCAGGTCGTAAACGCCACCTAATTGGTGCGCCATTGAGTGAACGTAACCTAAAGATGCATTTGAAAATGCCATACCAGCAAGGTACTCGCCGTACTGCATTGCATCACGTGCTTCGCGGTTTTGGCCGTCGTTAACAGCGGTTTCTAGGTTGTTTACAATCAGCTCAATCGCTTTAATGGCTGATGCATCAGTAATAGGTGTCGCTGCAGTTGAAACATACGCTTCAACGGCGTGAGTTAATGCATCCATACCAGTTGCAGCAGTTAGGAACTTAGGCATTGCGACCATTAGCTCTGAATCGTTTACTGCAATAATTGGCGTGAAGTGCTTATCAACCACTGGGTATTTGGTTTCATCTTCTTGGTTAGTGATGATCGCAAATACGGTCATTTCTGAAGCGGTACCAGCAGTTGTGTTCACGGTTACCAATGGAAGTTGTGGCTTTTTAGAAAGGTGTACACCTTTCGAGTAATCACGAATATGACCACCGTTCGCTGCCACAAGTGCGATACCTTTAGCGGTATCGTGTGAAGAACCACCACCGAATGAAATCACAAAATCAGAATGGCTGCTTGCGAGTAACGCGAGGCCATCTTCAATGTTTTTCTCTGTTGGGTTTGGTTGCACACCATCGTAAATAGTGTAATCAAGGCCGTGAGCAGTAAGCTCGTCAGTTAGTTTGCTCACTAAACCCACTTCAACTAATACACTGTCTGTCACGATTAGGGCTTTTTTCAGCTCTTTTGACGCAAGTTCAGCACCTAAAGATTGAATAGCGTTAGGACCCATTAATGTTACAGGTGGCATGTAGAATACATTGCTCATAATGAAGCTCCGTTAATATTTAAGAATTTATGTTGGCTTACCGCATGTGCCATAAGCCGGAATTTTTACAGAGTGTGAATAGCAAAGTGAGTGTTACCAGCACCGAATCGTTATGGTTGTTGTTGGTGTCGATGCCGACATCTTCTCATTTACTGAAATATAAACAATAGAGTTAAAAGTAAATTACTATTACGTATCAGTAATAATAGAAATGGGCGTATTGTTTACAGTGCTCAGCGGCTTATTTATCAGCAGCAGACAGTAGCTTTTCAGCAAAAGTAAGTTGTGATGCTGATTGTGTGAACGCTCTGCAGTACCTTGTTTTTGGTAGTGCGCGACATTCATGCTGCTAGCCGCTGCTTGTTGAAATTGAACATTACCTGTGAACGCACCATCTTTAGCTGAAGCGTTGTAAGACATAGCGATGATAGCGGCTGCGATAGTTGCTTTAATAACTGTTTTCATGAGTAATAAAACCTTGTGTCTTTATGTTTGTGAACGCGTTGTGCGTTTCGATGGATGTATTATTAATAATTACACTTAAAAGAACAATACGATAAAAATACAAAAGATTATTACCAATTGGTAATAATGGTAAGGGGCAAGATAAAGATAAGAAAAGAAGGGAGAGCAAAAGCGAAAGGTAAGTACCGTGGGCGCCGTGTGAATGTATCCCTGCATCAAGATAGTCTGGATCAGTTAAGCCTTGGCCGGAGTTATTCAGAAATACAGCAGAAGTTAGCTGTAGCAGGGGGACGATAATGAGAGAGGGTAAATTACAGGTATAAAAAATGCCGGCCTTAGCCAGCATTTTTTATTTATCCGTAAGGATAAATTAGATAGCTACAACGTTTGCAGCTTGAAGACCTTTTTGGCCTTGCTCTACTTCAAAAGACACTTTTTGGCCTTCAGCAAGAGTTTTGAAACCTTCAGAAGCGATAGCACGGAAGTGAACGAATACGTCAGCACCGCCGTTGTCTTGAGTAATGAAACCAAAACCTTTCTCTTCGTTAAACCATTTTACTAAACCAGTAGTTTTGTTAGACATGTGATGCCCCTTATAAATGTGATTAATTAACCGCTAAAATGCGATGTGCTAAGTGGTTAAATTATTAATGATACTGCCAAAACAAGGGAAACACTGAAGTACAAAACGAAAACGTTGATGTAGCTGAAGGTTTAACTGTGACTTGGTGCCGCATTTAATAACTCTCTAAACAACAGAGCGAGATGGATAATAACAGGTGTTTACTTTTTGTACAGTCTTTTTTGTCGATATAGTCAAAATAGATTATTGATAGTGCTGTGAGGACAAGAAAAATAAGGGTTTTACATAATATTTATTAAAAAGCACTGAGCATCTCTTTTTAGAATGCTTTGAAATAAAGGTATATGACAATGGTGTAAGTAAGTTATCGCTTTCACTTTATTGCTTCTGCTTTGGCTTAACTACGTTTTAATGTAGAATCCGCTTTCTTCAGAATATCCCTCAAGCTACATCAGTTAAGCATTTAGCGATCGTATCTTTTAGATACTGCGCAGTGAGGGGAGTAAGATTCTGAATTTAAACGTAAAGCAATCCAAATAGGGTATAAAAATGACAAATGTTGTAGACGAGACAATGAAAAATAACTTGTCAACTCAAAGTGTTACAGGCGATTTTCCAATGCAGCGTTTTTCTGTCGCACCGATGCTGGATTGGACTGATCGTCATTGTCGTTACTTTCACCGTTTAATGAGTAAAGAAGCATTGTTGTATACCGAGATGGTGACAACAGGCGCGATTATTCACGGTAAGGGCGATTTCTTAGCGTATAACGAAGAAGAGCATCCATTGGCGCTTCAACTGGGTGGTTCAAATCCAATTGATTTGGCGCGTTGTGCTAAGTTAGCGCAAGAGCGTGGCTACGATGAAATTAACTTAAACGTGGGCTGCCCATCTGATCGCGTACAAAACGGGATGTTTGGTGCTTGTCTAATGGGTGAAGCCGAGTTGGTAGCGCAGTGTGTCACTGCGATGCGCGATGTCGTTGATATTCCTGTGACGGTAAAAACCCGTATTGGTATTGATGATCAAGATTCTTACGAGTTTTTAAAAGATTTTATCCACGTGGTATCTGAGAAAGGCGGTTGTGATAATTTCACTATCCACGCCCGTAAAGCATGGCTAAGTGGTTTAAGCCCGAAAGAGAACCGTGAAATTCCGCCACTAGACTACCCGCGCGTTTACCAACTAAAGCAAGACTTTGCGCATTTAACCATGGCAATCAATGGTGGCATTAAAACGTTTGAAGAAATGGAAGAACACCTGAAACATATGGATGGTGTGATGGTCGGTCGTGAAGCGTACCAAAGCCCATACTTAATGGCGGAAGTGGATCAACGTTTATTTGGTAGTGAACGCCCTGTAATGAAGCGTCGTGAAGTGGTTGAAGCTATGTATCCATACATTGAAAAGCAACTCGCTAACGGTTCTTACTTGGGACATATTACACGCCATATGCTGGGTTTATTCCAAAGTATGCCGGGTGCACGTCAGTGGCGTCGACATATCAGTGAGAATGCTCACAAACCGGGTGCTGGTATTGAAGTTGTTCAGCAGGCGTTAGATAAAATTCCTGCGCACTTAGATGTTTAATTGCTAAATTGTTGTTGGCGAGATTCACGATAAATAAGTGAATTTGGCTAATTCAGAGAGAAAAGGCTAATCCGTATGGGTTGGCCTTTTTTGTATCCAATTGAAAATTAAGAGATAAATTTTTATATCATTTGGCGTGATTTGTGCAATTACATCTAATATTGATATTGATATTGAATAGGATCGCTTTCAACATGCTCTGTCGGTTTATATTGTGAACTTGATAGAAAAGCTTATCGTTGAAAGGTAATACTTGGTTAAGGAGAGGGTTATGTTTGAGTTTCTATTTTTGCTGACGTTTGCATTCGTGTTAGTTTTTACGGGTGTGAGTATTATTGGCATGATGATAGCCGTTGCGGCTGGTTTTGCGATCATGGCTGTGGTTGGCATGTTGGGTTTAGTGATTAAGTTATTACCATGGATCGTGTTAATTGCTATTGCGATTTGGTTGGTGAGAGATAACAAAAAAGTACAAGAATACAAAGATCGTCTATCTCGTACACGTCGTTATTAATCCACTGATAAATATATTCAAATGAAACACTATCAACAAAATAATAGTGAGTAATTTTGGGTAAATTTAGTTAAAAAATATCATCAAAATAGATAAGAGCAGTGTTTTTTTAGGGTTTCTGTTATAGTTTCGCCGTTTAAAATTATTAATGATGAAGAGCGGAGACTCGACATGAAAAAAGTAATGCTTTCAGTAGCAGCGGCAATGGCAATGACTGCTGCTATTCCAGCACAGGCAGATACCCTTTTAGGTGTTAAAGTAGGCGCAGATGCATGGTTTGCAAATGCGAAAGTTGATGGCCATAAAAGCGATGATACATCAGCATCTTACTACGCATCTTTTGAACACTTCATTCCTTTAGTTCCTAACTTTATGGTTCGTTACAACAATATCGATGCAGATAATGTTGCATTTGAACAAAGTGATTTTACAGCGTACTACGAAATTCTAGATAATGATCTAGTGTCTTTAGATCTTGGTTTAACAATGACTAAGTTCGGTGGCGTTAAAATTCAAAACGATGATAGCTTCAGCGATTGGCAGCCAACTATTTACGGTAATGCGGAAATCGGTATTCCAGCAACACCATTAACAGTATTTGCTCAAGCAAACGCGGGTAAATATGATGGTACTCGTTTATTTGACGGACAAGCTGGTGTGAAATACACAATCGGTTTAGTGGCGGCAGATCTAAACATCCGTGGTGGTTACCGCATGATGGATTACGATTTCGATAAAGCGAAGAATGCTGGCGATGTTGATCTAAATGGTTGGTTCGCAGGTGTTGAAGTCGATTTCTAAGTCTTCTTAAGCTAACGAATTAATAAAAACCACGACAATGTCGTGGTTTTTTTATTGGCTGTTTCTAGGTTTTTGTACCATTTTTAAGTGTATACATTCCATCTTTTATGCTGAGCTAATAAAAGTAACAAAGGATAGGGAGTAAGGTTATGACACTGACTGAGCTACAACACCTTTATGTTAGCCAAGAATTGGTTGAGGCTGTGGTTGAGCCTTCAATTGGTGATGGTTATATCGTTGAATTTCGTCACCGTCGAGGTGGCTTGGTTCCTTTAACTGACGGGGCTGGCAGTGAACGTTGCTATCGTGATATTGATAGCGCAACTCAACAAGCTTTTGAAGTTGGATTTAATCAAGTTAGAATTGCTGATGAATACTAAAACCGATCATATTTCCTGCCAGTAAAGGCGAGATAATCCTTATTGTTTGACGGCAACATAACGATTATTTCGCATTCACTTTTTTCTTAACCTTTAAAAAGGTTATAAAACATTCTTATCTATTCTTTCTTGTTATTACATGAAATGGCTAATCTAACAGTACGCAATGAATAGGGATCGTCGTGTCATGTTAGTGAAGGAATTATCGGCTTTAGCCAGTCCACTTAATGATCAGCAAATAGATCAACTGAAGCAAGCAGCGGCAGAATCATCGCCACAACAGCTTGCGTGGATCAGTGGCTACTTTTGGGGATTAAGCCAAACCCAGTCTCAATCAGCTGCAGAACCTGCAGCCCAAAATAATGTACTGGCTGCCGCAAAACCAGCCGGTAAACTCACCATCATTTATGCCTCGCAAACCGGTAATGCCAAAGGTGTTGCTGAAGCGTTAAAAGAAGAAGCACAAGCGGCTGATATTGCTGTTCAAGTGTTTTCTGCCGGCGACTATAAAGGTAAAAACCTCGCTAAGGAAACCCACGTGATTATCGTGGCATCAACCCATGGCGAAGGTGAAGCACCTGATGATGCTATTGAATTACATGAATTTTTACAATCAAAGAAAGCCCCTAAACTGGCAGATCTTAACTATGCCGTGATTGGTTTAGGTGATTCAAGTTATGAGTTCTTCTGTCAAACAGCGAAAGACTTTGATAACTACTTAGCGAAACTTGGCGCGCAGCCAATGCTTGAACGTTTAGATTGTGACGTTGACTATGAAGCACCTGCTGCTGAATGGCGTACGCAAGCATTAGCTAAAACCAAAGAAACTTTATCAACGGGTGAAGCTGAAGTTGTTCAACTGCCTGTAGGCCAAAAGCCTGCCGCTGTTTCTGCATACAATAAACAGAACCCTTACACCGCGAGTTTATTGGTAAGTCAAAAAATCACAGGCCGTGATTCAGGTAAAGATGTTCGCCATATTGAAATCGATTTAGAAGATTCAGGCTTAACGTATCAAGCGGGTGATGCACTCGGTGTGTGGTTTGAAAATGACCCACAGTTAGTGGATGCCATTTTAGCTAAACTTGGCTTAGACGCGGGCACCTCTGTTGATGTTGATGGTGCGGCATTAAGTCTACGTGATGCGTTGATTAGCAAATATGAAATTACTGCATCAAATCCACAGTTTGTGACCAAATACGCTGAGTTATCAGGTAGTAAAAAGCTTGAAAAGCTGGTGGCAGATCGTGAAAAGCTTCGTGAGTATTCTGCGAAAACACAAATTATTGATGTATTAGCAGAAAAGAAAACAGCATTAACTGCAGAGCAATTAATCGGTCTACTTCGTCGTTTAACACCACGTTTATATTCTATTGCTTCAAGCCAAGAAGAAGTGGGTGAAGAAGTTCACTTAACTGTTGGGGTGGTTGAATACGCGCAAGGTGAAGAACAACGTCAAGGCGGCGCATCAAGCTTCTTAGCCCAGCGTTTAGAAGAAGGCGCAGAAGTTAAAGTCTTTGTTGAAACTAACAATAACTTTAAGTTACCAGCTGATGATAATACCCCTGTGATCATGGTGGGTCCGGGTACTGGTATTGCCCCGTTCCGCGCCTTTGTTCAAGAGCGTGATAACCGTGAAGCACAAGGTAAAAACTGGTTATTCTTTGGCGACCGTACCTTCACAGAAGATTTCTTATACCAAGTTGAGTGGCAAAAATACTTAAAAGATGGGGTTGTTAATCAGATTGATGTGGCATTTAGCCGCGACCAAGCTGAGAAAGTTTACGTTCAGCACCGAATCTTAGAACAAGCTGCGCAAGTATGGCAGTGGCTGCAAGACGGCGCGCATGTTTATGTGTGTGGTGATGCTAATCAAATGGCAAAAGATGTTCATCAAGCGCTGATCACAGTGATTGAGCAACAAGGGAATAAAACGCGCGAGCAGGCTGAGCAGTATCTTAACGATCTGCGTAAGGATAAGCGCTATCAAAGGGATGTGTACTAATGACAGATCAAAAATTATCAGATAACGAACGTCTAAAGCGCGAGAGTAATTTTCTTCGCGGAACTATTGAGCAGGATCTTGGCGATCGTATGACCGGTGGTTTTACTGCAGATAACTTCCAGTTGATCCGTTTCCACGGTATGTATCAGCAAGATGATCGTGATATCCGTGCAGAGCGCGCAAAGCAAAAACTCGAACCACTGCATAACGTGATGTTACGTGCGCGTATGCCTGGCGGTATTATTACCCCTAAGCAGTGGTTAGCGATTGATAAGTTTGCCGATGAGCATACTTCTTATGGCAGTATTCGCTTAACTACCCGTCAGACGTTCCAGTTCCACGGTGTACTAAAACCTAATATCAAGCTGATGCACCAAACGCTAAACAGTATTGGTATCGATTCAATTGCGACAGCGGGTGATGTTAACCGAAACGTTCTATGTACGACTAACCCAGTAGAATCAGAGCTTCACCAAGAAGCATATGAGTGGGCGAAAAAGATCAGTGAACACTTGCTACCTAAAACCCGTGCCTATGCGGAAATTTGGTTAGACGGTGAAAAGCTAGAAACGACAGATGAAGAGCCAATTTTAGGTAGCAATTACCTACCGCGTAAATTTAAAACCACGGTTGTGATCCCACCTCAAAATGATGTGGACGTGCATGCCAACGATCTTAACTTTGTTGCGATTGCAGACAACGGCAAGTTAGTGGGCTTCAACGTACTAGTGGGTGGCGGCTTGGCAATGACTCACGGCGATCATTCCACTTACCCTCGTCGTGCCGATGACTTTGGCTTTATTCCACTAGAGAAAACGTTAGATGTTGCTGCGGCAGTGGTAACAACACAGCGTGATTGGGGTAACCGTTCAAATCGTAAGAATGCGAAGACTAAATATACCTTAGATCGTGTAGGTAGCGATGTATTTAAAGCGGAAGTTGAAAAACGCGCGGGTATTCAATTTGAAGACAGCCGACCTTATGAGTTTACCGATCGTGGTGATCGCATTGGTTGGGTTGAAGGTATCGACGGCAAGCATCACCTAGCACTGTTTATTGAAAATGGGCGTTTATTGGATTATCCGAATAAGCCATTAAAAACCGGTGTTGCTGAAATTGCTAAGGTACATGGCGGTGATTTCCGTATGACGGCTAACCAAAACTTAATTGTTGCGGGTGTGTTAGCAAAAGACAAAGACAAGATCGAAAAGATCGCGCGCGATCATGGTTTGATTGATGACGGTGTTAGTGAGCAGCGTAAAAACTCAATGGCTTGTGTTTCATTGCCAACCTGTCCATTAGCGATGGCGGAAGCAGAGCGTTTCTTACCTGAATTTGTTACCGATGTTGAAGGCATTCTAGAAAAGCACGGCTTAGACGATGATGAAAACATCATTCTTCGTGTCACGGGGTGCCCAAATGGCTGTGGTCGTGCGATGTTGGCGGAAATTGGCCTCGTAGGTAAAGCGCCGGGTCGTTATAACTTACATTTAGGCGGTAACCGTAACGGAACACGTGTACCGAAAATGTACCGTGAAAATATTACTGTTGCGCAGATCATGGATGAAATTGATAGCTTAGTGGGTCGTTGGTCTACAGAGCGTCAAGAGAGTGAAGACTTTGGTGATTTCACTATTCGCGCAGGCATTATTGATGAAGTAAAAGTATCAAAGAGAGATTTTTATGGCTAAATTTCAACTGGCTGAGTTACTTGAGCTGCCTAAAGTGAGTCAAATTATTCAGCTGGCTGAAATCAATGCCGAGCTGGAGGATATGACGGCAGAGCAGCGAGTAAGCTGGGCTATCGACAACCTTGAAGGTGGGTTTGCATTAGCATCAAGTTTTGGTATTCAATCTGCTGTGATGTTGCATTTAGTCACAACAGTAAAGCCTGATATTCCTGTGGTATTAACCGATACGGGGTATTTATTTCCTGAAACGTATCAGTTTATTGATAGCTTAACCAAACGATTAGATCTTAATCTTCATGTCTACAGCGCAAAACAAAGCGCCGCATGGCAAGAAGCACGTTATGGTCAACTGTGGTTACAAGGGGTTGATGGTATTAAGCAATATAATTTGCTGAACAAAGTTGAGCCGATGCGTCGAGCATTAGATGAACTGCAAGTGAAAACATGGTTTTCTGGGCTCCGTCGTGAACAATCAAGCTCACGTGCAACATTACCGGTATTAGCGATCCAGAATGGACGCTTTAAGTTCCTGCCATTAATTGATTGGAGTAATGAGCAAATCGATCTGTATTTACAACAGCATGATTTGCCTTATCACCCATTAAAATCGCAAGACTATCTTTCTGTCGGTGATGTCCATACAACAGTTAAGTGGCAACCGGGGATGAAAGAAGAAGAAACGCGATTCTTTGGTCTAAAACGTGAGTGTGGTTTACACGAAGACAGCGATACAGAAGCGGATGGTTCAGGAATTTAACCGATAGCAAATCAGAACTAGTGTAATAGAAAAGGGCGAGATCGATGATCTCGCCCTTTTATTTTGTCGATGCTTTGAGCAATAACAAGTTATTTTTTGGCAGCAGGTGCAGCTGGTGCCCAAATATTAGAAAGTGCGCCAAGGAGTTCATTACTTGCGCCTTGCTCACCTAAAAATTGCGTAACAACAGGCACGAATTGGTTAACCATTTCAGGTTTCATGCCTAATAAAGAAAAGACTTTATCGATATTTTCTTTACTGCCTAATAGCTGGCCTAAACCGAGTGGTAATGAGTCAGTTAGCTTTTCTGCGCCAGGAATTAATTGAGTTAACTCTTTACCTTGTGGGCCTGTTAGCTCACTGGTTGCCATTGCCAGTAATGCACCTGCACCGCCTGCTGCTTGATCTGGCTTTACGCCAAGATCAGACACGAGTGCTTTGGTTAATGGGTTTTCTGCAATCTGGGTAGCAACTTGTTCACTTTTTTCTCCCCCAAAAGCACTTGCGACATCAGATAGGCTGAATGCATGGCTCATTGCACTTGATGATAATAAAGCAACGGCGGTAAGTGTAGTTAAGATATGACGCTTTTCCATGGGGTTCTCCTTAATTAACTATTATCTATCCTAGTGTAGATATTTATTTTTGTAATACATTTTATTGATAAAACACGAAACCTGATGATTTAACTAGTAGGGTTTATTAGTTTGAGAGAATGGAGCGTATTTTTTAACCATAAAAAAACGGCGCCGGGGCGCCGTTTTTAAGAAGAGAGCAATATCTTATAGGATATCTAGTAGCTCAACTTCAAATACAAGTGCTGCATATGGAGGAATTGCAGCACCTGCGCCGCGCTCACCGTATGCTAGGTTTTGTGGAATAGAAAGTTTCCACTTAGAACCTACAGGCATCATTTGTAGTGCTTCAACCCAACCAGCGATAACGCCAGTTACTGGGAATTCTGCTGGTTGACCACGAGAAACAGAGCTGTCAAAAACAGTGCCGTCTGTTAGCATACCGTGGTAATGAACACGTACTTGCTTGTCAGAAGTTGGGATTTCGCCATTACCTTCAACGAGTACTTCGTATTGAAGACCAGAATCAGTTACTGTAACTTCTGCACGCTTTGCGTTTTCAGCTAGGAATGCTTCGCCTTCAGCAGCAGCTAGTTTAGCCTGCTCTTGACGTGCAGCGTCTGCTGCAGTGTGAAGTTCACGTAGTGCATTGTTGATTTCATCAACTTCGATTTCTGGCATTTCGCCAGCAAGAGAAGCTGCGATACCTTTCGCAATTGCTGCTACGTTTAGGCCTTCAAGACCGCTTTGTGCTAGTTGTTGGCCCATTTGTAGACCAATACCATAACTTGCTTTAGTCTCAACTGTATCTAGTTTAACGTCAGACATTATCGTCATCTCTTAATGTTGAATGAATTAAAGCAAGCAGGATAACAGTTTCGCCCCTCATGGGTAAACTCATGGGTAAATATTTGTAATCATTATTCGCAAATTGCGTGACATATGAAGCTCTGGAGTGCTGTATATGGGACAGGCCAATCGCCGTTCGAGAACAAAACATGCGTCAAAACGATCATCAGTCAATTTTAGTTTGTCAGGGCTCTTTGACAAATGTCGTCAGATTAAAGCCGGAATTGGCCATACATGGTCACATTTTCCACGTTTTCATCGCTGGGCATTGATGATCCTTGTGCCTATTTTTGTCGCTGTATTAATGTTGCCGACAACGAATCAATTAGAACAAGAGCAAAGTGCAGACAGTGGTGTTCGTCGTAGTATTTCTCTTAACCTTGGCGGTTCTACGAGCACGACTCAACCGGTAGGGCAAACGGGAACGACATCATCTAATACTGGTGTGAGTAAGCGTACAGATATTGTTTTAGATACGGCAGATATTCGTGAAGACAGTAAGATGAAAGCGGTTGGAGGAACGGAAGATACTGGTCCGGCACCTGAAAAGAAACCGATGATTCAGAAAATTTATCCGTTAGATGGCGGTAAGGCGTACACCGTTGATCTGTCAAAAGAAGCGGCGGTGGTAACCAAAGCGACTGATGAACCGATTACAACGAATACAACCAATACAACAACGACAGCAAACACGGCCAAGGTTGCATCAAGCGATGCTGGGCAATGGGTTAGTTATAAAGTTCCAGCCGGTGAAACCTTAGCGAACGTGTTTAGAGATCGCTCGTTACCATTATCGGATTTATATAAAATTGCCAATATTGAAGGTGCGGGTAAGCCGATCAGTAATGTACAGGCCGGTCAAACGCTAATGTATCGTGTAAATAGTAATGGCCAAATAGATGGTTTGAAGATTGAAGGTAATGGTATTTCAGCAGCTTATTACCGTAGCAGTAATGGTAGCTATTATCGTAAATAACCAGTGATGAAATAAATATGAAAAAGCCCACTTATTTGCTTTTAACTAGAAAGAGAGGCTTAAGTGGGCTTTTTTGTTTTTTCTTTTTATGCGTTACCGCAGAGGTTACTATTTGATCACTGTATGTCGATCTGAGTGGTGAATTTTTTTCGTTTAGGTCTTGGCATCATAGGTAGAACGATCAATAAAATACCGATAAGCGTTAAGGTATCTAAACTTTCGTTAAACCAAATCCAACCAAAGAAGGCGACAAAAATAAGCCCTGAATATTCTGCTAACCCAATTTTATGGGTTTCACTTTGACGATATGCCAATACCACACACCCTTGATAGCCTAAGGTAAATAGCGCACTTGCAGCAATAAGCCCAAGTTTTTCAAGTGAGATCGGTTGCCAGAAGTACCATGCCAAAGGGGTCGCCACAGGCAGTGATAATACACTTGTCCAAAAGAGCGTGGATGATACCGTTTGTGATTGTGGCAGTTTACGTACTAATACATTGTAGAGCGCCAATGTAGTTGCAGTACCCAGTGCGGCAATCGCAGCCCAGTGAAATTGGGTAGGGCGTAAAACAATTAAAATTCCGATAAATCCAATCGCTGTCGCAACGACTTTTCCTTTTGTGGGGTACTCACCTAATAGCACTATTGAAAGTGGGATCATCAATAAGGGCGCGGCATAAAATAAGGCATTGGCCGTCGCGAGGGGCAAATATGTCAGCGCCACTAACAACATTGAACTCCCCGCTAATACTAAATACGCACGGATGGTATTGATCTTCCAACTACCGACCTCACGTTGCTGTTTGGGCTGGGACAACCAAAAAGGCAAAATAATAATTAAGCTTATTACTTGGCGAAGAAACATGTATTGCAAGGGATGGACTTCGCCATTGAGTAATTTAACTGCGACATCAGACAGAGAAGCGGATAAATTACCGAATATCAGTAATAGGATCCCCAATGACACAGCAGTTTGCTTCATTAGTTATCGCCTTGTGTTAGCACCATATCAACATGTGGAATGCCGTCTTCAAGGTACATATCAGAGGTTTGTTTAAAACCGTATTGAGAGTAAAAGCCGATCAAGTGCTCTTGCGCTCCAATCTCGATGGTCGCATTAGGCCAAATACGCGTGGCGTTTTCGAGTCCTTGTTTGAGCAGTTGATGACCTATACCGCTGCCTCGTGTTTCTTGTGCCGTAACAACTCGACCAATACTGACATTGTCGTAAGTGAGTCCTGCACTGAGTAGGCGAAGGTAGGCGATCAGTTTGCCATCTTGATAGCCTAATAAATGGTAAACATCATCAGCACGATCGTTATCATCAAGATCAGGGTAAACACAGTCTTGCTCTACCACAAAAATGTCAGCGCGTAGCTTTAGTGCATCATAAAGCTGGTGGGTCGTCAGTTGTGCAAAAGAAAGGCATTGCCAAGTAATCATCACGTGTTCTCTTTTTCTGTGATAGTCAAAGTTACCTTCATAGTAACCTGCGTTTTTCACGGCCTCATTAACCATTGTTAATATCGTTTCATTATTGTGGTTCGCTTTGTCTTTTTTTTATTCGGCTGAGGCTGATCGGGGTGATTCCAAGGTATGAGGCAATTTGATAGTCCGTGAGTTTAACGTTGAGCTCGGCAAAGCTTTGGGTGAATAATTGATATCGTTCTTCTGGGCTGTACATCAACATGAAGCGTTCTTTGTTTTCTTTAAATACTAACTGACGTTCTAATAAGTGTTGATATAGCGCTACCCCTTGTGAGCGCCATGTTTCAATTAGCTCAATCGGTAGGGCAATGAGCTCGCTAGCGGACAAGGTTTCTAATAGAAAAGGCGAAGGTGATTGAGTGATCAGTGCTTCAAAGCCAATCAAGGTATCTTGATCCCAATAGAACTCTTTACTGAATTGCTTACCACTGTCAGTGAGATAGCAAGCATGGCAAATCCCATTAAGTAAAAAGTAGAACTGCTCTGCTTGTTGCCCTTGATGAAGCAGTATGTGACGAGTGGGTAACGCTAATACTTGTGCTTGGCTTAATGCTTCATCAATCGTGGTTTGCTCGGCGCCAAATTGTTGAAGAAATTCGGCGAGTTGAGAAAGTTGTGCGGAAGGCTTCATGATGACTCACTTTTTAATCATAAAAAAATACCGCAGACCAGCTGCGGTATCTAGCTTACTTTATTGCGACGATTATTTCGCGTGTTGTAAATCCAACTGGTAAATCGCAAAGCCAGTTGGCGTTGTTTCAACTTGGGTCATTGGGTACTGACCTTTGTCTTTAATAAACTTCGCCGCTTTTTCGCTATTGGCTGTTTCAAAGCGAATATCTAACTTCTTATCACTTTTCAGTGGCGTGAAGTGCCAGTTGTTATCCGCACTTGGTACAACTTGGCCTTTTTCTTTACTTACACGGCTAATGTAGTCAGAAAGAACGGTACGGTTTTCATCAGGTGCAGCAAAGGCAACAAACTTCTCACCAGTACCGGCAAATTTACCACTGTAGGCACGGTAGTTATTGGTTGCGATGATGAATTTCTGATCGTCTTTTACAGCTTTACCGTTAAAGCTAAGATCTTTAATACGACTTGCCGTTGGGTTAATAACTTTACATTCACCGTCGTATTTCGCTGGTTGTGAAATATCGATGTTGTAAGTGACGCCATCAATAACATCAAAGTTATAAGTACGGAAACCATCCCAGTTGATCAAGCCTTGTGGCTTATCACTGTTAACATCAATTTGATTAAATTGGCCAGCAGAACATTCCAGCCATTCTTTCACTTCTTTACCTGTTACTTTCATGGCAACAAGGGTATTTGGATACAAGTATAAGTCAGCCGCGTTACGGAAAGTCAGTTGACCTGATTCAACTTCAGTAAAGTTGGTTGCATCGTTACCACGACCGCCAGCTTTAAATGGTGCAGCTGCTGAAAGTACTGGAATACCATCGAGATCGGGATCACCTTGAATAAAGCGTTCAACATAATCTTTTTGTGCAAGGTTTACGATTTGCACGGTTGGATCGTCTTGTACCAGTGCTAAGTAGCTGTACATAACGTCACTTGCTTTACCAATTGGTTGATTAACGAAATCACGGGTAGCATTGTGATCAACTTTAACCGCCGCTACTAATTTAGGATCAGCATCAACAATGGGTTTTTGGGTTGCTTTATCAAAAATAGGGCGAGCTTCAGTTTGAGCAGAGGTGACTTTCCAGCTGTTCCCCTCTTTATCTAATACTAAATCCATAATGCCAACGTGATCGCCCCAGCGTCCCGGCATGACTGCTGGAATACCATTAATGGTCCCTTTTTCGATATCAGCACCTGGTAGGTTTGCAAACTCTTTGCTTGGGAAAACCGCGTGTGAGTGACCGAATGCAATCGCGTCAATACCTTCAACTTGCGTTAAATAGTATACCGAGTTTTCAGCACCCACTTTATGTGGATCGGTTGAAACGCCTGAGTGTGGGATAGCGACAATAATATCAGCGCCTTCTGCTTTCATTTGTGGAATGAATTTCTCAGCCGTTTGCTTAATATCTTTGGCTTCTACCTTACCCTCGAGGTTCTTTTTATCCCACACCATGATTTGTGGCGGAACAAAACCGATATAACCAATCTTCACTTGTTGGTCATTACCCTTGTTATCTTTAAATGTGTATTCCTTGATCAGATAAGGAGAGAATAAGTTCTTACCTGTTTTTAAGTCGTAGACGTTTGCATTGATGTAAGGGAAGTCAGCACCTTCAATGCTGGTATCAAGGAAATCTAAGCCATAGTTGAATTCGTGGTTACCAATATTACCAACATCGTAATCAAGTTGGTTCATGACTTTATAAACAGGGTGAACTTCACCATGCTTGATCCCTTTTGCTGCCATGTAGTCACCCATCGGGCTACCTTGCAGTAAATCACCGTTATCAACTAAGACACTATTGGTGACTTCGCCACGAGCCTTTTCTACTAACGTTGCAGTACGTACTAAGCCTGTTTTCTCGGTTGGCGCATCTTTGTAGTAATCATAATCCATTACATTAGTATGGATATCCGTGGTTTCTAAAATACGTAGTTTGATGGTGTCTGCTGTTGCTGGACCTGCAAGCGTAAGTAAACCGCCTAATATCGCGATTGATAAAGGCTTAGCTGATAACTTCATGAATATCTCCAAACGGGTAGGCAAAGAAAGCAAGCGTAAGGTATCAAATGTACTGAGAAAGGCTGTTATCTGTGTCGCACTATCGTGCTCTCCATCTCGTTTTTTTTGATCAATTGTTAGCGAGATCGAAAATTAGGCCGTTATTTCTCGTATTAATAGAAGAGTGATTCGTCATAACCTAGACATAAAAGGCATAACATAAGCTTTTATTTGCTGTGTTGCTCCCTATCGTTCGCCTTAATCGTGAGATTTATAACTATATAATGCATTGTATATAGTGTAATTCGCTAAATCTTGTCATTAAGTGTTGTCGGCATGTTGCGGCTAAACTTTTTGGAATAAAAAATGAAATTTTAGAATTTCAAGTAATATCAAGCCCCCTCTATAGTGCATCTAGGGATAAAAAGAGGGCTAATGATGGATTACTTGCCAATTTTTGCAGATTTAAAGCGTCGACCATGTCTGGTTGTCGGTGGTGGTGATAGCGCGTGGCGTAAAACCCGTATGCTATTAAAAGCAGGCGCAGATGTTCGTGTTATTGCACCAAGTTTAAATGCTGACTTTACTGCTGCATTAGCTTCTCAACAGATCAAATTGGTCGGAGAACATTTTTCACCATCAGATCTTGATGGTATTTTCTTAGCCATTGCCGCGACAGAGCGTAAAGCGATTAATGCGCTAGTCTATCAATCGGCCAATCAACGCCAAGTATTAGTCAATGTCGTTGATGATACTCAGCGCTGCAGTTTTATTATTCCCTCTATTGTTGATCGTTCACCCATCATTGTCGCGATCTCGTCATCAGGTCAGGCGCCGGTACTCGCCCGTTTATTACGTGAAAAGCTTGAAGCCTTATTACCACAACACTTAGGACGTATGGCAACGATTGCGGGTAACTTCCGTCAGCGTTTATCACAAACCGTCTCTTCTTTTTCTGCTCGTCGTTATTTCTGGGAGCAGGCCTTTAACGGACGTTTTGGTGACTTAGTGGCATCGGGGCGTGAGCAAGAGGCTGAGCAAGAGCTGGTGGCATTAACCCAACAAGCACCACCGCAAGGACAAGTTGCATTAATTGGCGCAGGTCCAGGTGATGCGGGCTTATTGACCCTTCGTGCATTACAACTGATGCAGCAAGCTGATGTCGTGCTGTATGACTACTTGGTGTCTGATGAAGTGATGGATTTAGTCCGCCGTGATGCCGAATTAGTATGCGTGGGTAAAAAAGCCGGTTTTCATAGTGTTCCTCAAGAAGAAACGAATCGATTAATTGTTCACTACGCCCAGCAAGGCAAGCGAGTGGTGCGATTAAAAGGTGGCGACCCATTTGTGTTTGGTCGTGGTGGTGAAGAGCTTGAAGTGCTCTTTGATGCTGATATTCCATTCCAAGTTGTACCGGGTATTACAGCAGCAGCTGGTGCTACAGCCTATGCGGGCATTCCATTAACTCACCGTGATTACGCCCAAACCGCCATGTTTGTTACGGGGCATCTCAAGCCTGATGGCGATACTTTGGATTGGTCAACACTCGCACGTGGAAAACAAACCTTAGTGATTTACATGGGCTTGATGAAATCGAGTCATATTCAGCAACAGTTGTTAGAGCACGGTCGTGGTGCTGATACCCCTATCGCCATTATTGAGCGTGGTACCCAGAAAACCCAAAAAGTTTTAAAAGGTCAGCTAAGCGAGCTGGCTGAATTAGCAAAACATGCTGCTTCTCCATCGCTGATAGTAGTAGGAGAGGTAGTTAATCTATCGACGAAATTAGATTGGTTCACAAAACAGGAACAGTCGCTACAGCAGCAAGATGCGGTAGTTAAGCTGGCATAGTATGGAGAGAGAGATGGACCCGAAACGTTTAACCCACCTCAAGCAGTTAGAAGCGGAAAGTATCCACATTATCCGTGAAGTAGCGGCTGAGTTTGATAATCCGGTAATGATGTACTCTATCGGTAAAGATTCATCGGTAATGTTACACCTAGCACGTAAAGCATTTTATCCGGGGAAGATCCCGTTCCCATTGCTGCACGTTGATACCGATTGGAAATTCCGCGAGATGATCGATTTCCGTGATCGCACCGCAGAAAAGTATGGCTTTGATTTATTGGTACATAAGAACCCTGAAGGTCTCGCAATGGGCGTTGGCCCATTCACGCACGGTTCGTCAAAGCACACCGATATTATGAAAACTCAGGGTCTAAAGCAGGCACTGGACAAGTATGGTTTTGATGCCGCTTTTGGTGGCGCACGTCGTGATGAAGAAAAATCACGTGCAAAAGAGCGTGTCTATTCATTCCGTGACAAGAACCACACATGGGATCCGAAAAATCAGCGTCCTGAGTTATGGAAGACTTACAACGGTCAAATCAACAAGGGTGAGAGCATTCGTGTTTTCCCACTTTCAAACTGGACTGAGCTTGATATTTGGCAATACATCTATTTAGAGGGTATCGAGATTGTTCCACTGTACCTATCTGAAGTACGTCCTGTGGTTGATCGTGACGGCATGTTGATCATGGTTGATGATGAGCGTATGGATCTTCAACCGGGTGAGAAAATCGAGCAAAAGAGTGTGCGCTTTAGAACCTTAGGTTGTTACCCACTAACGGGAGCGATTGAATCTACAGCCGATACACTACCGGGCATTATTGAAGAAATGCTGGTGGCAACATCGAGTGAACGACAAGGTCGAGCGATTGACCATGATCAGTCGGGTTCAATGGAATTGAAAAAACGCCAAGGTTACTTCTAAGGAGAGAATAATGAATAGCGTGATTGAACAACAGGTCGCTGAGCTCGGTATCGAAGCTTATCTTGACCAACACCATAATAAATCTCTACTGCGATTTTTAACCTGTGGCTCAGTAGATGACGGTAAAAGTACTTTAATTGGTCGACTACTGCATGACTCTCACCAAATTTATGAAGATCAATTAGCGGCAATTCATACCGACAGTCAAAAAGTCGGTACAA
Organism: Photobacterium sp. GB-1; assembly: GCF_003026165.1. Lineage (NCBI taxonomy): Bacteria > Pseudomonadati > Pseudomonadota > Gammaproteobacteria > Vibrionales > Vibrionaceae > Photobacterium > Photobacterium sp. GB-1. Next base: position 66,047 of record NZ_PYOB01000021.1, read on the forward strand.
CAGGCGATAAGCCTGACCTAGCGTTATTGGTTGATGGATTGCAGGCTGAGCGCGAGCAAGGGATCACGATTGATGTTGCTTACCGTTATTTCTCAACCAAAGCACGTAAGTTCATCATTGCTGATACCCCAGGGCATGAGCAGTATACCCGTAACATGGCAACAGGTGCATCGACCTGTGATGTCGCGGTGATCTTGATTGATGCGCGTAAAGGCGTATTAGATCAAACTCGTCGTCACTCTTACATTGCAAGTCTATTGGGTATTCGTCACTTTATTGTTGCGATTAACAAAATGGACTTAGTGGGGTTTGACCAAGCGCGTTTTGAGTCAATCCGTGAAGAATATTTAGCGTTCTCGAAAAAACTGAACAGTGATATCAACATTAGCTTAGTGCCGTTATCAGCATTAGAAGGGGATAACGTTGTTGGCCTTAGCGATCAAACGCCTTGGTATGACGGTGATTCATTACTGACCTTGCTTGAAAAAGTGGATCTTACTCAAGGTCAGGCGTCGACAGAGCTACGTTTCCCTGTGCAATATGTGAATCGTCCAAACCTTGATTTTCGTGGTTTCGCTGGCACATTAGCCTCAGGTGAATTACGAGTGGGGCAAAAAGTACGTGCGTTACCATCGGGTAAAACCTCGACCGTTGATCGCATCGTAACATTTGATGGTGATTTGGAGGTTGCAACACCAGGCTTAGCAGTAACCGTTACCTTGGCTGATGAAATTGATATTAGCCGTGGTGATACGTTAGTGGCTGCTGATGAAACAGTGCCACTAAGTAATAATTTACTTGCTGATATTGTTTGGATGGGCGAGTCAGCGTTAGAAACAGGTCGCCAGTACGACATTAAAGTTGCGGGTAAGAAAACGGTTGGTAGTGTTGATGCCATTCGTCACCAAGTTGATATTAATAACCTTGAAACGTTTGAAACTGATGCTTTACCGCTTAATGGTATTGGCTTATGTGAAGTGAGCTTAAATGAAGCCATTGCCGTTGATAGCTATCAAGCATGTAAAGATACTGGCGGCTTTATCATTATTGATCGCTTAACGAATGTGACGGTTGGTGCGGGTATGGTACGTGAAGCATTAGATGCTAAACAAAATACTGCGCAATACTCAGCATTTGAAGTTGAATTAAATGCCCTGATCCGCAAGCACTTTCCACACTGGGATGCTAAAGATCTTAGCAAGTTGCTAGGGTAACTCTATGGGATGGGAGCAAGCGATTGTCTTAGCTATGTTGGTGGTGATTATTCTCTGCTTACTGGCAACCAAAATAAAACCGCCTTACTTATTTGCAGGTGCGGCATTTATTGGTTATCAGTCTGGAATGATCGATTTACCGACATTGGCTGGCAATTTCACTAATTCGTCATTACTGACATTAGTGTTGTTGATCCTTGTTTCCATTGCTTTAGAAAAAACACGGTTGATTAGTTGGGTTGGGCGTCAAATATCACAGGGCGGCCAAACGGCTGTGGTCACAAAACTCGGCTTATCAACCGCATTATTATCATCTTTTACGAATAACACAGCGGTTGTCGTGTCATTAATCGGTGCGATTAAGCGTAACCAACGCCACGCACCATCTAAATTATTATTACCGTTGTCGTATACCGCTATTTTAGGTGGAACGTTAACGTTAATAGGTACATCGACGAACTTAATCATAAATAGTTTCGTTGAAGATGCGGGTCTGCCTAGTTTAGGCTTTTTCGCACCAAGTATGATTGGTTTAGCGGTATTAGTTGTTGGCTTAGTTATTCTTATCCCGCTTAGTCATCTATTACCCAGTTATGATGATCATGCTGATGATCAATTGCCTTATTTCCTTGAAGCACGTGTAGAAGCTAAATCCCCATTAGTAGGAAAAACCGTTGCCGAAAATGGTTTGCGTGCCCTACGCCGTTTATTTCTAGCTGAGTTGATCCGTGACGGTCAAACTATTGCACCTGTATGTCCTGATACTAAGTTGCAGGCAGGCGATACCTTATTATTTTGTGGTGATGTCGAAAGTGTAACCACACTTCAAGAAATTCCAGGTTTAAACCTTTTTGGTCAGCATCACCTAAATGGCCAATCGATGATGGAAGTCATCATCAGCCACTCGGCAGGAATTCGTGGCAAAACCTTAAAAAGTACCCGTTTTAGAGAAAATTTTGATGCTGTCGTTGTGGCGATACGTCGTGGTCATGAACGTCTTGCTGGTGGACTCGGTAATATCGAACTGCATGCTGGCGATACATTAGTTATCGTGCCGGGTAAAAAATTCCAACAAAAGAAAGCCACCTTAGATCGTGAATTTGTCTTGGTGAATGGTCTTGATTCAAGTGCTCGCTTAGATAACACCAAAAGTGCAGCTGTACTGATGGGATTTCTGACTGTTATTGGTCTCGCTTTATTGGATGTATTACCGATCATTAAAGGGTTGGCCATTTATCTTTTCGTTATGGTCGCAGTAGGCATTATTTCATTTGCAGAATTACGCCGCCGTTTTCCTATCGATATCGTTGTGATTGTCGGCTCGGCTTTAACCTTGGCTAAATTGATGATCACAACAGGGTTATCTGAGCGAATGGGTGAAGCTTTGATTGAAGCATTTAATGGCTGGGGAATTTATGGGGCATTAATTGCGGTTTACTTACTGACACTCGTGTTAACAGAGTTAGTCACGAATAATGCTGCAGCTGCTTTGTCTTTTCCTATCGGTTATAGCCTAGCATTAGCTTATAACGTTGATCCTATGCCTTTTATTATGGCAGTACTGTTTGGCGCCAGTGCGAGCTTTATCTCACCCTATGGTTATCAAACTAACTTATTAGTCTATAGCGTAGGTAACTATAAGCTGAGAGATTATGTTCGGATTGGATTACCAATATCGATAGTGTATTCAATCGTTGTATTAACCCTGATCCCACTGTTATTCCCTTTTTAATAAATAGACAACGGAGTGTGTTATGACAATCACGCCACAAGCGCATGATGATAACGAGAATATTGTTTGGCATCGTCATACCGTAACCAAAGAATTACGTGCAACACAAAAGAATCAGAAAGCGAGTGTGTTGTGGTTTACAGGCCTAAGCGGCGCAGGAAAATCAACAGTAGCTGGCGCATTAGAAAATAAACTGGCTGAAATGGGTTATCACACCTATTTACTTGATGGTGACAATGTTCGTCATGGTTTATGTCGTGATCTTGGTTTCTCAGCGGAAGATCGCCGTGAAAATATTCGACGTATTGGTGAAGTCGCGACATTAATGGCTGATGCCGGGCTAATCGTACTTAGTGCTTTTATTTCACCACATCGAGAAGAGCGTCAGTTAGTGAGAGATTTACTGCCTGAAGGTGAGTTTATTGAGGTATTTGTTGATACTCCTCTTGCTGAGTGTGAAAAACGTGATCCGAAAGGCTTGTATAAAAAAGCGCGAGCAGGTGAAATCAAACAATTTACAGGTATTGATTCTGAATACCAACCGCCGTTATCGCCTGAGCTCCATTTAGCGGCAGGTAGTAATGCAATAGATAAGCTGGTGGAACAATGTGTTGAACATTTAAAGTCAAAACAGATCATCAGCTAATAAATGAAGGAGAAAGGGATTGGCAATGTTACTCGACGAAATATATAGCATCGCGTTAGAGGCGGGTGCTGCCATTATGGCTCGTTACCATGGTCAAGTTCAGATCACGCAAAAATCAGATAGCAGCCCTGTCACAGATGCCGATCTTGCCGCTAATGAACTTATCGTTACCAAACTACAACAGCTAACACCAGAGATCCCTATTCTTTCAGAAGAGTCCGCACATACAGATTGGCATCAACGACAAAATTGGGACACATTTTGGTTAGTTGATCCATTAGATGGCACTAAAGAGTTTATTCGCAAAAATGGTGAGTTCACGGTTAACATTGCTTTAATAAAAGAAGGACGTCCTGTTTTAGGTGTGGTGTATGCGCCTGCATTAGAAAAAGCATGGTTAGGTGATGGTGATAAGGCGTGGTTAGAAACCAAAGCCGGTCGTGAGCCTATTCGTGTACGAGCAGCAACAGTACCAACGATTGTTGGTAGTCGCTCTCATCCTTCCCCAGAGTTAGATCACTACTTAGAACAAATCGGTGAGCACAAGATGACGGAAGTTGGTTCATCATTAAAGTTCTGTTTAGTCGCAGAAGGTCGAGCGCAACGTTACCCGCGTTTAGGACCCACAATGATGTGGGATACCGCTGCTGGCCAGTGTGTAGCTGAGAGTGCTGGGGCTATAGTACTCGATTTAGAAGGGCAACCATTAAACTATCATCGCGAGCAATTACTGAATCCATCTTTTATTGTTTCAATAAAAGACTAATCTTATTAAATAACGATAAGGCATATGAGTTACCTCATATGCCTTTTTTGTTTTTAAACAGAAGAAAACGTATCGTTTTGTACGAAAAGTGTTATTTTTGGGGTTTATCGTTGTTTTTATTGTCATTCGGTTTGAATTCTCAATTTTGTTATTGCTATCTCTAAGCTTATCCCTATAATGCTGCTCCATCGACAGGGAATACGGATGGTTAGTAAGTTATTTACAACCTGTGTATAACTTGTAGGTAAGCGGTTTATAAAAAAAAACTAATTTAAAACTTAGCTAAACAGTGTTTTTTAAATTGGGTAAATCGTAGTCTTAATGCTGAAATCTTGTCTCAATCTTAAAAAGATAAGGAAGTATGCTTTAAGTTAAGTGTGGCAAGGGTTTTGAAAATTAATTTTAAAATAATTGTTGACTTAAATTGAGCGCGGTGTAGTATACGCAGCCTCAGCCAACACGATGTGTTGCGCTAACGTTCTTTAACAATTTGACCATGCAATCTGTGTGGGCACTCGTTGAAAAGTTAAGTCGAAAGATTTATCAATGATACTAGTGACCAATACAAATAACTCATTTCTTTATAGAGAAGGATTATTTGGCACAGTCAATTCAAATATCCTAACTAGCTTCTAGTTAGCGGTATTTTAACAGTATTCATTGAGCCGGTCGAAAGACCACAAAAACTTTAATTGAAGAGTTTGA